>JAJXVA010000242.1 GCA_021782435.1 Pseudomonadota bacterium | reverse complement strand
TGAACCACGGAGAGCTGGACGAAAAGGAAGTGGAAATCAGCGTCCAGGAAGCACCGCACGTGCCGGTCGGGCAGATCGACATGCCGGGCATGCCGCCGGGCCAGATGATAAACCTGGGCGAGATGATGAAAGGCATGTTCGGCCCGCGCCAGACGACCCGCAAAATGAAGGTGCCCGCGGCGCGCGCGGCGCTGATCCGCGACGAGGCGGACCGGTTGTACGATGCCGAGCAACTCACCCGCGACGCGGTTCACCATGCCGAAACCAACGGCATTGTGTTCATCGACGAGATCGACAAAATTTGCGCCCATGGGGAGCACGGCTTTCGAGGAGCCGATGTTTCCCGCGAGGGTGTACAGCGGGATCTGCTGCCGCTGATCGAGGGCTCGACGGTGAATACCAAATATGGCCCGGTCAGAACCGACCATGTGCTGTTTATTGCCTCCGGTGCCTTTCATGTGGCCAAACCGGCCGATCTGCTGCCCGAATTGCAGGGTCGTCTTCCGATCCGTGTGGAACTCGCCCCCCTGTCGCGCGCCGACATGGAGCGCATCCTGGTCGAACCCGAACACTCCCTGCTGAAGCAATATGCGGCACTGATGGCCACTGAGCAGGTAACGCTGGAATTCAATGACGACGCCGTGGCTGCGCTTGCACAATTGGCCTACGACATAAATGACCGTATCGAGAACATCGGGGCACGGCGGCTGCACACGGTGCTCGAGAAATTGCTCGAGGATATCAGCTTCTCGGCGACCGACCGGGCCAGCGAAACCATCCGGGTCGATGCGGCCTATGTGCGCGAGCGGGTAGCCCCGCTTGCCGCGCGGGGCGATTTGTCCCGCTTTATCCTGTGACGATCCCCGGTCCTGAAGCCGCCGAAAGTCCGTTCATGCAGCCGCAGGATGCCAGCGCTGCGGCCGCGATCGCGGCAATCGCCGAGGAGCTTGCGGTATTCGATGACTGGATGGACCGGTATCAGTTCATTATTGAGCTAGGACGGAATTTACCGAGGTTTCCGTCGGCCTGGATGAACGAAGCGCACAGGGTTCCGGGTTGCCAGAGCCAGGTCTGGATGCAGGGTGCGGTGCGGGACGGCGTGACCTGGCTGGCGGGCGCTTCAGATGCCGCGATCGTCGCGGGGCTGATCGCGCTGCTGCTGCGGGTCTATTCGGGGCGGCCCGCGGTGGAAATTCTGCAGACCGACCCGGCCTGGCTGAAGGAATTGGGACTGATGGGCGCGCTTTCGACCAATCGGGGCAACGGATTGGCGGCCATGGTACAGAGAATCCGCGCAATGGCCGCGGAGGTCTCCGCGTCGTCTTAACGAAACCTTGAGGGTTCGGGCACAGGCTGACGGCAGGCAAAACGCCACCGGACCCGCCAGCATGATAACCGCCGCCCTGCCGCGTCTCGACCCCGACCTGGTACCGCCGCGGGTGCTGGGACTTGCGGCCCTGACCCAGGCCGCATTGCGCGGCGCCGATGGCGCGGCCCTGGCCGCCATGATCGCAAACGCCGGCCATGCCACCCGCAGCGCTTATCTGTTCGATCACGCGATCCTCGCGCAACTGATGTTCGACCGGAGCAATGGACTGGCGCGGCTGGACGCGGCGTTGGGCGACACAAGGGTCTTTCGCGTCAGTGACCCCGCGCCGGGCGCACCGCGCCTGCTCGGGATCTGCCAGCCGGGCGATCTGATGGCGAATACGCCGCTCGACTGCCTGACGACACCGGCCGGCATCGGGCTCGATCTCGTGGTGTTTGATCCGGTGCTGGGATGGCCCGCCACCATACCCGCCCACGACGTGGCCTTCATGGCGGCAGCGGAACCCATGCCGGAAGACGCGCTGAATGCCCTCACCGCAGCCGCGTTGGCGTGGCCGCGCCCGGTGCTGAACAATCCTGCCCGACTGCCTGGCCTCCGCCGCGAGGTCTTATGGCAAATTCTGAGCGGCTTTCCCGGCGTGGTGGTGCCGCGCACCTGCTGGCTGCCCAGACAGGCCCTGGCCTCGATGATGGACGATAAAACCCTGCCCGCACAGACGCTGGATATCCCGTTTCCCATGTTGATCCGCCCAGCCGGGAGCCATGCCGGGAAAGGATTGAGGCTGATCGTCAACCGGTCCGAACTGGCTGCTGCATTCGCGACAGATCCGGCGGAGTCATTCCAGGTATGCCGGTTCGTGGATTACCGGTCTCGTGACGGCAAATTCCGAAAATTCCGGGTGGCGCTTGTAAATGGCCGCCCGAAACTATGCCATCTCGCAATATCCGATCACTGGATGGTGCATTACCTGAACGCCGGCATGGCCATCCACGCCGAAAGACGGGCCGAAGAGGCAACCGCGTTCCGCGAATTCGACACCGGATTCGCCCGCCGCCATGCCGAAGCCTTTCAATTCATTCACGAACGGCTCCATCTGGACTGGCTGGTTCTGGATTGTGCGGAACTGCCCGACCGCCGCTTGCTGGTGTTCGAAGCCGATACCGCCGCGATCGTGCACGGCATGGATGCGGTTGGCGACTTTGCCTACAAGGCGCAACCCATGAAGACATTGGCGCTCGAATTTCGGGCGTGGGTCAGCGAGCGCGCCGTGCGGGCACGTGTCATGGAATTGCTCGAGGCCGTCGGCCCGAACGCCTAGGTTCTGTGGACATTTAGAGCAGAGTCCCGTTGACTGGAAATAACCGGCGTGGCGAAAGTAGTTGGCGCACTCGTTTGGGCTAAATGCGTGTGATAATCGAGCTTTAGCAATGCGTCGCGCCACGCCACCAGCTTGAGCGGCACCCGACAGCGCTGCGGCCGGGCCGACAATTCACCGGTCAGACACCGCCGGCTGAGCATCTTGGAGACATAGAAAACACTGACCAGAAGTTACTGCGCAACCTGGCCCACCAAAGCACCGCCATAGAACAGCGAGAACACACGGTCGCGCAAATCCCGCCCGCAGGCCTTACCCTGGCTCCACACCATAACGTGCCTCCGGTAATACAGACCGGATACCGATGAACCACACACCAAGACCATTTCGGAAGCCCCGATTCCACTCAGCGTGACCCTGCGCTAGGTTCTGGACTCATTTGATTCAGAAGGTGACGGCGACGGCAAGGCAGGTCGCCGAAAGGAAGTTTCTGGCGAGCTTGTCGTAACGTGTTGCGAAGGCTCGCCAATCCTTCAGCTTACAGAATGCGCGTTCGATGATATTGCGCATAC
>JAJXVA010000241.1 GCA_021782435.1 Pseudomonadota bacterium | reverse complement strand
ACCGCCGCCACGCTGCGCGCGATTGCCGCCGGCGAAAACGACGTCCAGGTTAGCTTCCAGCCCGGCGCTGCCAGCCTAAGCGGCCGTCGCGCCCGCCTTCCCGCACCTAGTCGCGCGCTTCCCGCCACAGAAATCGCGCGCCTGCGTGGCGTGTCCGACAGTCTCGCCGTACGATTGCGCCATCACGACGATGCGCTCCACGCTGCCCGCCTGCCCAGCCAGGGCACAGCGCGCGACGTGTTCGAGGCTCTGGAGATCGCCCGCGTTGAGGCGCTGGGTGGCCAGGACATGCCAGGTGTCGCTGCCAATCTTTCCGCCCGTCTTACCGAGCAATGCGAACAGGACGGGTTGGACAGGATGATCCAGCCTGGGCAACTACCTGTGGGCACCGCCTATGCACTGCTACTGCGCGAACGCATGGGTACCCCCACTCCCGCCACGGCCCGCTTCATACTGGATCTCTGGCGCGATAGCATACCTCCGGAGGCCGCGGCGGCGCTCGATTGCCTGGCCGATTTGCGCGCCGACCAGGCCAAATTCGGCCGCGCCGCCCGTCGGCTACTTGCGCTGCTGGGCCTTGCCGAGGCCGAGGCCGATCCCACTCCCGATCCAGCTTCCCCCGACCCACCCTCGGACCAGGATGTCCAGAGTCCCGAATCCGGCCAAGAGGAAGGCGCAGCAGCCCCGCCGGAGCCGTCGGACTCCATGCCTGCTGCCATGCCCGAGCAACAGCCCGGTGACGCCTCTACAACTGACCAGCCCGAGGATGCCACCGCCGAAGCGGAAGACGACCGCCCCGGAGGTCCGCCATCGCGTCCTCACCCCAATGACGATCTCGCCGCTCACTCCACCTACCGCGTCTTTACTACTGAATTCGACGAGGAGGTCTCGGCCGAGGCCCTCTGCGACCCCGATGAGCTCGCCCGCCTGCGCCAGATGCTCGATGCGCAACTCCACGATCTTCAGGGTCTGGTCTCGCGCCTTGCCAATCGCCTACAACGGCGGCTGATGGCCAAACAAACCCGCGCCTGGCAGTTCGACCAGGAAGAAGGCCTACTCGACGTCGCGCGACTTGCTCGGATTGTTGCCAACCCCATGGTGCCGCTGTCCTACAAGCGTGAAAAAGAGGCCAATTTCCGGGATACCGTGGTTACACTTTTGCTAGATAATTCCGGTTCCATGCGCGGTCGTCCGATAACAGTTGCCGCCACCTGCGCCGATATTCTTGCCCGGACGCTTGAACGCTGCGGTGTCAAGGTGGAATTGCTCGGCTTTACCACCCGTGCCTGGAAAGGCGGCCAATCGCGTGAACACTGGGCGCTTATCGGCAAACCCCGAAATCCCGGCCGGTTGAATGATCTGCGCCACATCATCTATAAATCAGCGGACGCTCCATGGCGCCGCGCCCGCCGTAACCTTGGCCTCATGCTGCGCGAAGGATTGCTCAAGGAAAACATCGACGGCGAGGCGCTTGCCTGGGCTTGGCGACGTTTGCGCCGCCGTCAAGAAAGCCGTAAAATCCTCATGGTTATCAGTGACGGCGCCCCGGTCGATGACAGTACGCTCTCGGTCAACCAGGGTAATTATCTCGAACAGCATCTGCGCGAGGTAATTCGCGACATCGAATCCCGCGGCGGCATCGAACTCGTCGCCATCGGTATTGGTCACGATGTTACCCGTTACTACCGCCGTGCCGTCACCATCACTGATGCCGAGGAATTGGGCGGCACCATGCTCCAGGAGCTCACAGGCCTGTTTGACGAGGTGAACTGATCGTATCAGGTAGGAGAACAAACTCCTATGCAGAAGTAAACCGGTAAAACGACTTTTATTTAGAGGCTGGCGTAGGTAGCGAAGAAAGTCTATTTGTGTCATATGGTTATGGGTCGCCGGGGAGCCGGCTAGATCGATCTGTACAACTTGCGTTACTTACCCAGTTTGTGGCTGGTGCGGCGGCGTGAACGGCGGCATAGTTGGTTGGTGTCAATCGTTGCACCGCGGCGCTCTATTTTCACAAGCTGCGAAAGATGATCTTGGCACGGTTTGCATTGGAACTACCTGATTTCCGCGGCGATGTTGAGGTCAATGAAAGCTATTTCGGCGGCGTCCGCAAGAGCAAGCGCGGTCCCGGAGCAGCCGGCAAGGTGCTGGTGTTCGGGCTGCTCAGGCGGGCCGGCCGCGTGCATGTGGTCATGGTCGCCGATTTGCGGTCCGTGACCTCGACCTCAATTATCCGCACCTGCGTGCAGCAAGACAGTCTGGTTTATGTCGATAGTTATTAAGCCTACGATATTCTTGCTGTCTTGGAATTCCTCCAATATCGCGTCAGCCACCATGATGTGGTTGCCGCGTACGGCAACCACATCAACGGGATCAAAAAGTTCTGGAGCCAGGCGAAGCGCCTTCTGCTCAACTATAACGGCATACCACGTGCGCACTTCCCTCTGTTCCTGACGTAATGCAAATGGTGCTTCGACTACCGCCCCTCACGTCGGCTGTTGACTACCTTGACCGAATGGATGGAACACCGAATGTTGTGGTGACCGGATGTTGAGAATGGGGATAAGTAGCAAGACAAATCGACATGCGACAAACGTCCCACCCGAGCCGGCCACTTATCCCTATTGCAAACAGCGCAACACCTATCAGAGCTTTACGTAACCCCTATTTAAGCCAAATTCTAAGTTCGCTTTGGTTTGCTTTTATCAGCAGTTATCTTGGCCGCCGCCGCATACACGTTGCCTGTATCCGTATCGCTTATATTATTATTCTTTACATAGCTGCCTGGTAACGTAACAAACTTATCATGGCACGCGCCATCTCAGCACTATAAAAACGCATCTTATAATACGAAAAACTCAGTCTTTTATTTATTTTTTCTTCGCGATTTCTCGCTATCCTTCCTGATCTAGGGTCAGGACTCATTGATCCAAAACAGCATGGTTGCCGCGAGCACGATGGCCGACATGAAGGTGTGGGCGCATCGGTCGTAGCGGGTAGCGACGCGGCGCCAATCCTTGAGCTTTGCGAACATGTTTTCGATGCGGTGGCGCTGGCGGTAGAGCTTGGTGTCGTAGGTCAGCGGGATCTTTTGGATCTTGCGCCCGGGAATACAGGGGATGATGCCCTTCACATGAAGGGCCTGGCGATACCAATCACTGTCGTAGCCGCGGTCAGCCAGTAATTCCTTGGCTGCCGGCAAGGCATCCAACGTCAATGCAGCACCTTTGTAGTCGCTCATCTGGCCTTCGG
>JAJXVA010000240.1 GCA_021782435.1 Pseudomonadota bacterium | reverse complement strand
CTTCGACTGGATTTCAGCCTTGATCGCGCTGGGTGCCGCAATGGCGCTGATGTATTTCAGGCGCAGCGTGATCCAGGTCATCGCCGCCTGTGCCGTAATCGGGCTGGCGTTGAAAGTTTTTCTGCCATAAGGCGCGTGCACTCCACGAGAGAGAATCGCCCATGAAACGGCTGCACAGTTTGTTGATCCTGGCTGCCTTGAATTGCGCTCCGGCGCTCGCGGCCTATGCCGCCCAATTCGAGAAGGTGACCGACCTGCCGTTGCCCGGTGCGCCTGCACGCTTCGACTATGAGGCACTCGACCCGGCCCACGGGCGGCTCTACATCAACCAAATGGCGGCCAATCAGGTGCTGGTCTACGACGTGCGGGCACGGCGCCTGGTTGCCGCCTTGCCCGGCTTCCCCAGCGCCACCGGCATTACGCTGGCAGCGCAACGCGGGCTGGCCTTCGTCAGTACCCCCGGCAATATTTTCGATTCCCTCCTCGGCCATGGCCGTTTGCGGGTGTTACGACTTGCCGACCTCAAGACCATCGCCAGCCTGCCAACCGGTGAATTTCCTGACGGTAGCGCCTGGGTGGCCCCGCCGGACCGATTGTTCGTGTCCAATGAACGCGGTGGCGTTGAGACCGTCATCGGCAGCGATCCGTTGCGGGTGCTCAAGACCCTGCCACTGGGTGGCGAAGCCGGCAACAGCACCTATGATTCCGGTGACCATCGTGTTCTGGTCAATGTGCAGACCCGGCGTGAACTGGTGGAGATTGACCCGCAGGCGCTCGTGATCACTCGGCGCATCACACTGCCGCCGAGTTGCGTGCACAACCATGGTTTGCTGGTGGACGATCGCGCGCGACTGGCTTTCGTTGCCTGCGATGGTAATGCCCGTCTGCTGACACTGACGCTACCGGGCCTGCAGACCGTGCAGGTCGACAGCGTAGGCAACGATCCAGATGTGCTGGCGCTGGACGCCAAGCGCCAGATTCTGTATGTCGCCGGCGAAAGCGGCGTGGTTAGCGTATTCGCCGTCGAAACAGGGAAGCTCAAGCGCTTGTGGCGCGGCTGGGTCGGCCCCGATGCGCATACCGTAGCGGTGGATCCCGCCTCCGGTCTGACCTATTTCCCGCTCGCCGATGTGGATGGTCATCCGCTGCTGCGAGTCATGCGACTCGTAACGTCTTGACCCCAGGCGCATTCCAATGCTTAGGAAATAGTGACAGCCCCACGCTGAAGACTGGCGACCTCTTCTGAAGGAAAACCTAAATGTCTTACGAAATGAAGCCCTTGTCTTGCGACCCGTCGAAGCTGAACGGCCTGTCCGAGAAAATCATCGTCAGCCATTACGAGAATAACTACGGCGGCGCGGTAAAGCGCCTCAACGCCATCGCTGAGCAGTGGGCAGGATTGGATTGTGCCGCCGCGTCGGTATTCGTAATTAACGGACTCAAGCGCGAGGAATTGATCGCCTACAACTCCATGGTGCTGCATGAACTCTATTTCGATAGCCTGGGCAGTGGGGTAGGTCCGAGCGGCAAGCTCTATGAAGCACTGGTGCGCGACTTCGGCAGTTATACGCGCTGGCACACCCAGTTCACCGCCATGGGCAAAGCTCAAGCCGGCGGTTCGGGTTGGGTATTGCTGACGTATTCACGGCGTGAAAATAAACTAATCAATCAATGGGCGGCGGATCATACCAACCTGTTGGCAGATGCGGCGCCACTGCTGGCCCTGGACATGTATGAACATTCTTATCATCTGGATTACGGCGCAAAGGCGGCGCCTTACGTGGAAGCCTTTATGCGCAATATCCGCTGGGAAAATGTTGCGCGACTCTATTTGCGTGCATCTGCTATTCAGCCCCTCAGAGACCGGGCGATCACCATCAGCGCACTCAAGAATGATCTTGCCAAGGACGCCAACATATTGATCCTGGACGTGCGGCGCAGAGCTGATTACGAAACTGACGACGGCATCATGCCGCGTGCCATTTGGCGTGACCCAGACTCAGTAATGTACTGGAGCCAAGACCTTCCCAAAGATAAAGAGATCATCCTTTATTGCGTCCATGGGGCCACGGTCAGCAATTCCGTACTGGATCACTTGTTGAAAGAGGGATTCAAAGCCCGCTATATCGAGGGCGGTATCGAGGGGTGGAAAGCGGCCGGTGGAGAAACGGTGGTCAAGTCGGTTCTCTAGATTTAAGAGTGAAGCACGCGGCGCAGAAAACGCCGTGATTACCGACCCCAATTGGCCGACGGCGCCGGTGGTGTAAAGACACAGATTGGCGATCTCGTGCTTTTTGAGGTACGCCCAGATCGTCTCGACCGGATTGTGCTAAGGCGCATAGGGCGGCAAGAAAATCGATGATCTGCCCGGAGCGGATAGGCCCGGCGATCGTCCGGGCCTCCATTTCGCGCCGCGAACCGAGGATCCGTGAGAAAAATCACCGGTCGGTAGTTTCCGCGTTTCCGGGCGCAAGGCGGCTGCAAACGAAGATGGTCAGCCGCTCGTTGCCGGTATGCTCGACGGTATGAAGCAGTTTGATCAGCCCGGCGTCCAGAATGTACTCCTTCGCTAGCAACAGCGCGCCCTCGTCGGTAAGCACGTCGCGCGCGAGCACCATGCCTGGCACGAGGTCTGTGGTCGTGACACACCGCACCGGCTCATCAAGCAGCCGCCGCGTAGACATTTGCACCACGTCGAGGAAGGCATCCACGATCACCGGATCGTAGCGACCGCGTCGGTTGCGCTGCAGGAAGTCGGCCGCTTGCTCTGGGGTATGCCGATAGCCATCGACGCCACCGCGCTGAAAGGCGTGGTAGCCTTTGACTACCGACAGAATCCGCGCACCGAGGGGAATAGCCTCTGTGGCTAGGTGGTCCGGTTGCCCACGGCCGTCGAAACATTCGTTCTGGTGACGGATATAAAGCGCCGCGGCTTGTAGCGGCTCGATGCCGGCCAAAAGCCTGGCGCCAATCACTGGGTAGCGGCTGGTTTCGACGCGCTCCTCGGGTGTCAACCGTTCGTAGGGTTTCTTGAGCAGGGCATCCGGCAGCGCCAGCTTGCCCATGTGATGAAGCAGACCGGCGAACATGACATCCTGAGCCGACGCCGAATCCATCCCAAGCTTCAAGGCAAGCTCACGCGCAGCGCCAGCGACCGCGCGCGCCAAGCTTTCCTGTGAAGCGTCACGCAAGCCGATGAGGTTGGCACATAGCCTTAGCGTGGCGGCGAACGCGCTACGTAAGCCATCTGCTGAAAGGT
>JAJXVA010000239.1 GCA_021782435.1 Pseudomonadota bacterium | reverse complement strand
GCGCTGCTCGCGGGCGTTGATCTGGAACCGGTTGAGCGAGGCGAGTTCCGAGATCAGCCGCTCGATATCGGTGCGCAGCTGCTCGGCCGGCATGTTCGAGACCACGGTGGGATCGAGCCGGGCGAGTCAGAGTGTACGCAGATCGGCGATCGCATCGGGCGGCGGCGCGCCGGCCGATGCCACCGGCGGGGGCGCGGGGTCGGCCGCGGGCGCCGCGGCGGCCGCCGGATGCAGGTCCACCACCTCCTGGCGGCGGCCGAAGCGCGGGGCGACAAGGGCGGTGCTCATGCGGCCTTGCGCCTTGACCAGCCGAACATCCCCCGCCGCGCGCGTCGGCGCGGCGCGGCGGCGGGATCGGCCGCCACCGCGTCCACCAGCGCCAGCGACGCCACCTGGCGCGCCAGATCGCCGATCAGGCGGGCCAGCGCGGTGGAGGTCACCATCGCCGGCTCGCCGAGATTGGCGGCCTGGCGCAGCGGTTTCGGCATGTCGGGGATGACGATGTCGATCTTGGTCTTGAGCCCCTCCTCGATCTGCCGCCGGCTGAGGCCGCCGGGCAGACCGAGCCGGTTCAGCACCAGCACCGCCCCCTGGGTCTGGTTGGGGCCGGCGGGCAGGCCCAGCAGGCGCAGCGTGTCGCGCATCGCAGCCAGGGTGGGTTCCAGGACCAGGATGCGCTGATGCGCGAGATCCAGCAGGTCGCGGTGCAGCGGCACCGGGGCGAACGGCACGTCGGCGATCACGAAATTGTAGCGTCTGCGCAGTGATTCCACCAGCCGCTCGCCGGCGCCGGGCGCATAGGCCAGCGGCATCCCGAGCGGCTCCTCGCCCGAGAGCACGTGCAACCGGTCGGAGGCCGGCACCGCGGCGCGCTCGGCCAGCAGGCTGTCGATGCGGTCGGGGTATTCGAGCGCGGTGCGCAGCCCGGCGCCCGGTTGCAGATTGAACAGGAATGCCGCCGTGCCGCGATAGAGATCGGGGTCGAACAGCACCGTGTGATGCCGCAGGCTGCCGCCGAGATGCCAGGCGAGGTTGGCAGCGATGGTGCTGGCCCCGACCCCGCCGCGCACCCCGGTGACCGTCAGCACCCGCCCGCCCAGAACCGAATCCGAGGACGGCGCGCGGCCCATCACCAGCGAGCCGAAATGGCGGGCGACGTTCTCGCGGGTCAGCGGCTTGGCGAGGTAGTCGGCGGCGCCGAGGCCGCGGGTCACCTCGCGGTAGAAATCGGTGCTGTCGTGCTCGCCCACCACCAGCACGCAGACATCGGGTTCCACCACCGCCGCGAGATCGCCGAGCGCCTTGAGCGGCTGGTCCTCGCCGCTGATATCGACGATCAGGACGCGCGGGGTGGCGGTCTTCTGCATCGCGGCCTGGGCGGTGCGGATGGTGCCGCGGCGGAAATCGGGCGCCTCGGCCAGCAGGCCGGCGAGGCCCGATTGCAGCGCGGCTTCCGATTCGGCGTCGGCGACGAAGCCGATCAGATTGGCGCGGTCGTGGCGGACGGGACCGGCTTCGATGCCGGTGACCGCTCCGCCCTGGGACATGGTTCCGTCGGGCATTACTTGCTTGCTCCGTTGCTGCCGGCGGCAGCGAGCGCGCCGAGGCCGCTGCTGCCGCTCCCGCCGGTTGCGGCGGAACCGGTGGTGGCTACGGCGGCCGGCGTCAGCAGCGAGGCCCGGACGCTGTCCGAACCGCGGCCGACCACGAGATCGCTCGGGTCCACCACCTCGGCGGCGATATTGGCCTGATTGGCGTGGGTCGGGTGCCACGTGTAGGGGCGGGAGTACGTATCGTCGCGGTTGCAGGCGGTCAGGCCGAGCGAGAACCCGACCAGCAGGACCATGGGCGGCAGGATGCGGCGCATATCGGACCTCATTGCACCATGAACCCGGCATGGCCCGGCACGTTCACCCGCTGCCAGTGCCGCGGTGTGCCGACCTGACGCATGAACAGCAGGCGCTGCACGTCGGTGGGCGGGGTGTAGTTCTCGTCCGGGGTCTGCAACTGATGGATCGAGTTTACCGGGCGGACGATGTAGGGGGTGACGATGATCACCAGCTCGGTCTGCTGACGCTGGAAATTGTCGCCGTGGAACAGTGCGCCCAGGATCGGGATGGTGCCGATTCCAGGAACTCCGCTGCCATCGTCATTGATGGTATCCTGCAGCAGCCCGCCAATAGCGAAGCTCTGGCCCGACCCGAGTACGACGCTGGTCTCGGCGCTGGTTTCCGAGAACGAAGGCACCTGGAGCGTCTGGTTGGCCGCAGATATGGCCACCGCATTCTGATAGTCTGGCTGGCTGACCTCCGGGTGCACCTCGATGCTGATCTGGCGGCTGGAGTAGACCACCGGATTGAAGCTTAGCGACACACCGAATTTCTTGAATTCGATCGTCACCTGCCCGTTCTGGCCGGGCACCGGCACCGGCACCTCGCCGCCCACCAGGAAGTTGGCCGTCTTCCCGCTGATGACGGTCAGGTTCGGCTCGGCCAGGATCCGCACAAGATTATCCTGCGCCAACGCGGACACCGCGGCTGAAAGATTGAACCCGTTGAGCGAAGCGGCTGCCCCCGCCAATGCGGGAACCAGCGCCGGGGCCAGCGTGGCGGCAGCTGCGGCGGATTCCAGAGCAGGGGACAGCGCCGAGACAGAACCGCCCGAACTGCCTGCTCCCACCCCGGCCAGCCCGATCCGTCCCACTCCCCCCAGCGCGCTCCAGTTGATCCCCAGATTGTCGCTGATCGAGCGCGTCATCTGCACCACCCGCACCTGCAGCAACACCTGGGTGGCCGCGCGCACGGTGATCTGGTTCTCCACGCTCTGGCCCTGGTCCAGGAACCCCTGCGCGATCGCCACCGCCTGCGCCGCTTCGCCCGGGGTTCCGGTCCAGCCGGTCAGCATCAGCCCCTTCGGCTCCGCCACCACCTGCACATGCGCCCCCGGCACCATGCGCGCGATCTGCGCCGACACACCGGAAGCCGCGTATTGGGAAGGCGTGACCGTCACCCCGTAGGTGCCGATCAGCCCGCCACCGGCGGTCAGCGCCGCGATGGTGGTCTGCCCGGCGCCGACACCGAACACGAATAGGGTGGTGGGGCCGGCGGGATGCACCTGCACCACTTTCGGGTCGGCGACGAACACATTCGCCGCTGCCACCGGCAGATGCAGCAGAGTCCCCGAACCGCGGCGCAGGGTGAGCCCCCCGCGCACCGGGTGGATCGGCGCCGGAGCGATCGGCGGGGCGACCGGTGCAGCCGG
>JAJXVA010000040.1 GCA_021782435.1 Pseudomonadota bacterium | reverse complement strand
CGCGCGCGGTGGAGGACCGGCTGGTGCAGGTGCTGCGTAATCTCATTGGCAACGCCATTTCGTTTTCACCGCCGCGCGGGACCATTCGGCTGGCCGCCGCCAATGCCGGCGCGATGGTGGAAATTTTGGTGGAGGATGAAGGCCCCGGCATACCGGATGCCAAGCTGGAACACGTCTTCGACCGATTTTATTCGGAACGCCCGTCCTCGGAGAGCTTTGGCCAGCATTCGGGCCTGGGACTGTCGATCAGCAAGCAGATCATCGAGGCGCTGAACGGCACCATACGGGCCGAAAACCGCCGCGACGCCGCCGGGCACATCGTCGGGGCACGCTTCCTGGTGCGATTGCCAAGGGCCTGAGCCGCGCGCGATCCCATTTTACGAATTGCAACGGCGGGCCTGCCGGGCCACAGTCCGCGCGCATGAACATCCACGGCAGTTGCGCGGCGCGTGACGGCGCGGCCGTGCTGGTGCGGGGCCGGCCGGGCAGCGGCAAGTCCGACCTGGTGCTACGCCTGATCGACCGCGGCTTTCAGCTGGTGGCCGACGACCAGGTAGTGCTCGATGGCCTGGTGGCGCGCCCCCCGGCGGCGCTGGCCGGGCTGGTGGAGGTGCGCGGACTTGGCCTGATGCGGATGGATTTCGTGCCGGCCGCCACGGTGCGGCTGCTGGTGGACCTGGATCTGGCGCCGGCGCGCCTGCCGCTGCCATTGCGCGACCCTGAACTTGGTGTGCCGACGATTGGGCTCGACGCGCAGGCGGCTTCCGCCCCGCAGATCGTGGCGCTGGCGCTGGATTGCGCGCTGGGGGCGGCGCGGATGCATACCGGGGCGTTCGCGGCATGACCACAGGGGACCCGCGCGGCCTGGCCGAGACGCGCCGCCGGGTGGTGCTGGTGACGGGGCTGTCCGGTGCCGGAAAATCCTCGATTCTGCGGACACTGGAGGATCTGGGCTATCAGGCGATGGACAATCTGCCGCTTTCGCTGCTGCCGCGCCTTGCCGCCAGTGAAAGCTGCGCGCTGGCCATGGGCATAGACGCGCGCGCGCGGGATTTTTCCTCGGCCGCCCTGATCGCGCGGCTCGACGCCTTGCGCGCCGACCCGGCACTGGATGCCCAGCTGATTTTTGCCACCGCGCGGCGGGACGTGCTGCTGCGCCGCTACACCGAGACCCGGCGCCGCCATCCGCTGGCGCCGGAAACCTGCATCACGGATGGGATCGACGCGGAAATTGCCCTGCTCGGTCCGCTGAAGCGCGAGGCCGACTGGCTGGTGGATACGTCCGAACTGCCGGCCCCTGCGCTGAGGGCCTTGATAGAGGCGCGGTATCGCCTTGGGGATGTGGCCAGCACTTTGACCGTGAGCCTGGTGTCGTTTGCCTACCCCGCAGGCCTTCCGGCGGAGGCAGACCTGGTGTTCGATGCCCGCTTTCTGCGCAACCCGCATTACCAGCCGACCCTGCGCAAGCTAACCGGGCTCGACCCCGAGATTGGCGCCTTCATTGCCGAGGACCCGGATTTTGGTGCCTTCCTGGCTCAGCTCACGGCCATGCTGCGGCTGCTGCTGCCGCGTTTTGTGCAGGAGGGCAAACGCTATGTGACCATTGCCATAGGCTGCACGGGGGGCAGGCATCGGTCCGTGCATGTGGTTGAACGCCTGGCGCCACCACTAATGCAGGCCGGATGGCGGGTGACCCGTACTCACCGCGAGATTTCGGCGGTCCACGCTGTCAACCCGGACGCGACTCCGGCGAGCCCAGAAAACCCGGCGACCGGTCGTATGGCCGCCACCCTGCCCGAGGTTTGACGTCAGCCCATGATCGGACTCGTTCTTGTCACCCATGGTCGCCTGGCCGAAGAATTGCGCCTGGCCATGGAACACGTTGTCGGCAGACAGACCCAGGTCGAGACGGTCTGCGTGGACGCCGAGGACGACATGGAAGCCCGGCGGGCCCAGATCCGGGCCGCCATACAACGCGTGGAAACCGGTGACGGGGTCGTGCTGGTGACCGATATGTTCGGCGGCACGCCTTCCAACCTTGCCATGTCGGCGATGGACCACCCGGGCATAGAAGTGCTGGCCGGTGCCAACCTGCCGATGCTGGTGAAACTGGCCAAGGTACGCGGCTGCCACAACCTGCCGGACGCGGTTCATTGCGCCGAGGCGGCGGGCCGCAAATACATTGCCTGCGCGTCTTCCCTGCTGAACGGATGCGGGAACGGAACCCACGGATGACCGACCCGACCCCGGTGCTGACGCGGACGGTGCGCATTCCTAACCGCCGCGGGCTGCACGCCCGCGCCGCCGCCAAACTGGTGACGCTGGCTGAGCAGTTTCCGGCCGAAATCGAGGTGGCGCGCGACGGGCAGGTGGTTTCCGCCCGGTCGATCATGGGGTTGATGATGCTGGGCGCCGGGTGCGGCGCCACGGTGGAGTTGCGCGCCCAGGACCTGGGTGCCGAAGCCGCCATGACGGCGATTGCTGCCCTGATCGAGGCGGGGTTTCATGAACCAGACTGAACCACCGCCTGGCGGCGCGGTGGAACCGGACCTGGCCCAGGCGGCGCCGCGGCGCTGGGCGCGCCCGGAAATGCGTTTCGTCGGCACGGGCGTTTCGTCGGGCATCGCCATCGGTCAGGCGTTCGGGGTGCGCGAACAGCCCGCCACCGTCACGCGCTTGCGGATTGCCGCCGCCGATATCGAAGCCGAACTCGCGCGGCTGGAGGCCGCGGTCAAGCAATCCCTGAAGCAGCTCGGCAAGCTGCGGCAGAAACTGCACGTGCTGCCCGAGGAAGCACAAACGGAAATCGAGCCGCTGATCACGGCCTATATCCATATGTTGGGGCCGACCCGGCTGATGCGCGGCATCCGCCACCGGGTGCGGGAAACCCTGGTTTCGGCTGAAACCGCCGTGGTCGAAGAGACCGAGGCGACCGCGACCCAGATGCTGGCGCTGCCGATTGGTGTGACCGAGGAGGATCGTGCCAGCCGCGACCGCCGGGCCGAAGAAGTGCGCGAAATTGGTCGTCGCCTTATCCGTAATCTGACGCGGACCGCATTTCGCAGCTTCGCCGATCTTCCGGATGGCGCGGTCGTGGTGGCCGATGCGCTGCGCCCGGCCGATGCAGCGCTGCTTAACCCCGAACGCGTGGCGGGTGTTGCGACCGAGGAAGGCGGCACGACCGGCCATACGGCCATCATGCTGCGTTCGCTCGGGCTGCCCACGGTGCTGGGTGCCATCGGCCTGAGCCACAAGATCGGTCCCGGTGATACGATTGTCGTCGATGGCACGACAGGGATCGTCGTGCTCAATCCGACGCAGGCCACGCTGAGCCGTGCCCGCGCCGACCAGTTGGCTTTCGCCGAGAGTCGCAACCGTCTGGCCGGCCTGCTGCGTCTGCCAGCCGAAACCACCGATGGCACGGCGATCGCCCTGCACGCCAACCTGGAATTGCTCGCCGAACTGCCGATGCTGGGCCAGGTGGGCGCCGAGGGGATTGGTCTGCTGCGCACCGAATTCGTATTCATGAACCGCGAGGCCCCGCCGGACGAGGCGATGCAGGCGGAGATCTACCACCAGGTGATTGCCGCGGCCGGGGGCGGGCCGGTGACCATTCGCGTGCTTGATTGGGGGGGCGAGAAGGATATCGAGGCGCTTTCCAATGCCGGGCTAGTGCCGGAACTGAACGATGTGAACCCGGCGCTCGGCCTGCGCGGCATACGCCTGCTGCTGCGCCGCCCGACCCTGCTCGAGACCCAGTTCTCGGCCATTCTGCGGGCCGCGGTGGGAACGGATTCAGACCTGCGCATTTTGATTCCGATGGTGACCTGTCTCGATGAAGTGCGCCAGGCGCGCGCGATTTACGACCGCGTGATCCGGCGCCTGACCCGCGAGGGGGTACGCCTACCGGGCCGGCTGCCGCTGTTCGGTGTGATGATCGAAACTCCGGGGGCGGCACTTTCGGCCGATGGGCTGGCCACAGCCTGCGATTTTTTTGCCTTGGGCACCAATGATTTGACCATGTACACCCTGGCGGTCGATCGGGCCGATGGCGGGGTGGGCAGCCTGTTCGACCCGCTGCACCCGGCGGTGCTGCGGCTCATTCAGTTTTCGTTGGAGGCCGCGAGCCGCCACCAGCGCCCGGTTTCGGTATGCGGAGAGATTGCCGGGGACCCCGCCTTCACCGCGCTGCTGCTGGGGCTTGGTGTGCGCACGCTGAGCATGAATGCGGTGAACGTGCCACGCGTGAAGCAGACGGTGCGCGCGGTGAGCCTGGCCGCTTGCGGCGATTTGGCAAGGCGCGCCATGGCCGAAAGCGACCCCGATACGGTGCGGGCCCAGGTGGTTGCCTTTGCCCGCATGCACGGCCTGCCTGAGCCGGCCATGCCGGCGCTTTGAGACCCAGGGGTTGGGGGAGTGCCGGGGGCGAATTCGGCGCGTAGTCTCAGGACCTGTGCGATGACAATGGCCTGAGAAAGGGTCCGTTCTTTCTGCGGCCCCGAGAGCCAGAAAACCTCGATCATGAGGGGCCCCGCGTGTGGCCCGGCTGTCGGGCACCGGCGCCGCGGCAGGACATGGATGGCCACCCGCTATCTGGAAACCGGCCCAAGCGCGTGCTAGCAGCGCGCAGCTTTTGGAGTGAACCATGTCCGACCAGCCCCCGTCCGCCCCCGCCAACGGCTCGCCCCAGGCCGGCCCGCCGCTGATCGTCAATGTGCAATATGTCAAGGACCTCAGCTTCGAGGTGCCGGGCGCACCGCAGATTTACGCCACCCTGCGCACGCCGCCAGCGGTGGGGCTGAACCTCGATGTGCAGGTGCGCCGCCTGCCGGACGCGGGCAGCACCTTCGAAGTGGGCCTGGCGATCCGCGCCGAGGGGCATGAGTCCCAGGCCGATGGCCGGCCCGATACCTCGAAACCGGCAATTTTCATTGCCGAGTTGACTTATGCTGGCGTTTTCACGCTGAACGGCATCCCCGAGAACGCGGTCGAGCCCGTGCTGCTGGTGGAGTGCCCTCGGCTACTGTTCCCGTTCGCGCGCAAGGTGTTGGCGGATGCGACTGGCGAAGGCGGGTTCCCGCCCGTGATGCTGCAGCCGATCGACTTCGTGGCGCTGTGGCAGAGCCGCCGCAACGCCCAGGCCCAGGCCGCCAACGAGGAGCCAACCGGCGCGCCGAACTGAGCCGGCGCGGTTGATCCGCGGGGCGGGAAGTCGCGAGTTTTTTCACGGCTCGCGACGTCTCTGCCCCGGCCTCAGAACGGAATATCGTCGTCCAGGTCATCCGCCGGGGGCTCCCAGCCGGTGCTGGCTGGCTTTTTGCTGCCGGTGCCCGGTTGAGCCGAGGCAGGTGCCCGGGAATAGCCGCCGCCCTCGCTACCCTCATCGCCGCGGCCGGACAGGAAGGTGAGTTCGCCGCGAAAACGGTCTATAACCACTTCGGTGGTGTAGCGCTCCTGGCCGCTCTGGTCGGTCCATTTGCGGGTTTGCAGCGCCCCTTCGACATAGACCTTTGCACCTTTTTTCAGGTATCGCTCGGCGTTCTCGGCCAGCCGGTCATTGAAGATGACCACACGGTGCCATTCGGTGCGCTCCTTGCGTTCGCCACTGGCTTTGTCGGTCCAGTTGTCGGAGGTGGCGAGCGTCAGGTTAACCACCTTGCCGCCAGTCTGCATGGTACGGCTTTCGGGGTCCTTGCCCAGATTGCCGACCAGAATGACTTTGTTGACGCTGCCTGCCATCGTTCCACCCCGTTCTGGTCGCCATAAACTAAACCCAAAATCGGGCTTGCGCCATTGGCATCAGCGCCACATTTGCGAGGCTTGTGTTCGCCAGCGCCCCTTCCTGAGGGTCATTGGGGGCTCTAGAACGATACCAGAACAAGGCGTGGTCGGAAAACACGATGACGGGCTTCATCACCGTGCGCGGCGCGCGCGAGCACAACCTCAAGAACATCGACGTGGCGATTCCGCGTGAAAGCCTGACCGTGGTGACGGGGCTTTCTGGGTCGGGCAAATCCTCGCTCGCGTTCGATACGATTTATGCCGAAGGGCAGCGGCGCTACGTGGAAAGCCTGTCGGCCTATGCGCGGCAGTTTCTGGAATTGATGGGCAAGCCGGATGTGGATAGCATCGAGGGACTCTCCCCGGCAATTTCGATCGAGCAGAAAACGACGAGCCGCAACCCGCGCAGCACGGTCGGCACGGTCACCGAAATTCATGACTATATGCGGCTGTTATGGGCGCGGGTGGGTGTGCCGTATTCCCCCGCGACCGGCCTGCCGATCGAGGCGCAGACGGTGAGCCAAATGGTCGACCGGATGATGGCGCAGCCGGAAGGGGCGCGGTTTTTGTTGCTGGCACCGGTGGTGCGCGATCGCAAGGGGGAATACCGCAAGGAGCTGGCCGAGTTGCAACGCCGCGGCTTCACGCGCGTTAAGGTGGACGGCACGCTGTATGACATCGCGGACGTGCCATCGCTGAACCGCAAGACCAAGCATGAGATCGAGGCGGTGGTAGACCGGATCGTGGTGCGCGCGGGAATAGAAGCGCGCCTCGCCGACAGTTTCGAGACTGCGCTCGGCATGACCGATGGGGTGGTGTTCGCGGAACCCGCGGATGGTGAGGACCCGGCATCTCGCCGGCTGCTGTTCTCCAGCAAATTCGCGTGCCCTGTATCAGGCTTCTCCATCGAGGAGATCGAGCCGCGCCTGTTCAGCTTCAATTCTCCGCACGGTGCCTGCCCGGAATGTGACGGGCTTGGTCATGAGAGCTTCTTCGACCCGCATCTGGTGGTTCCGGACGAGCGGCTGGCGCTGAAGGATGGCGCCATTCATCCGTGGGCGAAATCCAGCAGCCCGTATTACGAGCAGACCCTGCAAAGCCTCGCCAAGCATTATAAGATCCGCACTTCCACACCGTGGCAGGATTTACCCGAGTCGGCGCGCAATGCGATTCTGTTCGGCTCCGGCACTGAGCCGGTGGCGATGACTTACAAGGATGGTGTGCGCGCCTATGACGTCACCAAGCCGTTCGAGGGCGTAATTCGTAACTTGGAGCGCCGACTGCGCGAGACCGACAGCGCCTGGGTGCGTGAGGAAATGACGCGCTACCAGGCCGAACGCCCGTGCAAGGTATGTCACGGCGCACGGCTGAAACCCGAGGCGCTTTCGGTACGGGTGGCGGGCAGGAGCATTGCCGAGGTCAGTGAGTTTTCGATCAGGGATGCCGGTGCCTGGTTTGCAACCGTGCTGGAAACGCTCACCCCGCAGCGGGCCGAGATTGCGCGCCGCATACTGCGTGAAATTTCGGAGCGGCTACGATTTCTGCTGGATGTAGGGCTGGACTATCTGACACTCGCCCGCGGCTCGGCGACACTCTCGGGCGGGGAAAGCCAGCGGATACGGCTGGCCAGCCAGATCGGGTCGGGGCTCACCGGGGTGCTATATGTGCTCGATGAGCCCTCGATCGGGCTGCATCAGCGTGACAATGACCGGCTACTGGGCACGCTGCGGCGGCTGAAGGCGCTGGGCAATACCGTGCTGGTGGTCGAGCATGACGAGGACGCGATACGCCAGGCCGACCATCTGATAGACATCGGGCCAGGCGCCGGCGTGCATGGCGGCCACCTGGTGGCGGAAGGCACGCCGGCCGAGGTTGCGGCCAACCCGGCCAGCGTAACCGGCGCCTACCTCTCGGGGCGGAAATTTATTCCGGTGCCCGCCAACCGTCGGTCAGTGGATGCTGCCCGCGCCGTCAGCGTGGTGGGTGCACGCGGAAATAATTTGCGTGACGTGACCGTCAAATTTCCGCTAGGAACCTTCACCTGTGTTACCGGTGTTTCCGGTGGTGGCAAATCGACCCTGGTGGTGGATACCCTGTACAAGGCGGCCTCTCGCCGGCTGATGGGGTCGGGGCAGGTGCCGGCAGCGCATACGCGCATCGACGGGTTGGACCTGCTGGATAAGATCATCGATATCGACCAGTCTCCAATCGGGCGGACGCCACGGTCGAACCCCGCGACCTATACCGACCTGTTCGCGCCCATTCGTGACTGGTTCGCGGAATTGCCGGAGGCGCGGGCGCGCGGCTATGCGCCTGGCCGGTTCAGCTTCAATGTGAAGGGCGGACGGTGTGAGGCCTGCCAGGGTGATGGGGTGCTGAAGATCGAGATGCACTTCCTGCCTGACGTGTTTGTGACCTGCGATGTGTGCAAGGGCGCGCGCTACAATCGTGAAACCCTGGATGTGAAATTCCGCGGCAAGTCGATCGCCGATGTGTTGAAAATGACGGTGGACGAGGCGGTGAGTTATTTCGCCGCCGCGCCGCGCATCAATGACCGCCTGCGTATTCTGCAGCAGGTGGGATTGGGGTATATTTCTCTCGGGCAGCCGGCGACTACGCTCTCCGGTGGGGAGGCGCAGCGTATCAAGCTTTCCAAGGAACTGGCACGACGGGCGACCGGTCGGACGCTGTATATACTCGACGAGCCGACTACCGGCTTGCATTTCGAAGATGTGCGCAAGCTGCTGGAAGTGCTGCATGCGCTGGTGGACCAGGGTAATACTGTGGTGGTAATCGAGCATAACCTTGAAGTGATCAAGACTGCCGATTGGATCATCGATATCGGGCCCGAAGGCGGCGCGGGTGGCGGCACCGTGGTGACGGAAGGTCCGCCTGAGACCATTGCCGCCTGCCCAGCCAGCCATACCGGGAAATTCCTGGCGCCACTGCTGCCGGCACGCGAGCGAAAGAGGCGAAAGCGTGCGGGATAGAAAGGGAAAGGGATGATCTTTTGAGAAAGAGTCACGCAGAAAGCCTTTGAGTCTGGCAGTTCTGGGTAAGGGCCGGCTTATAGCCCCCGGGGAGCGCTGAGGGGAGGACTGGGCGCTGCCGGCCGCAGAGGCATTGACCGCGAATCGGTCAGTCGCTGACCGCCCCGACCTGGGAACCCGATTAGGGCTGATGTGCGACCCCGGAGAGTTGGAAGTTCTCACGGCTTCTCATTCACCAAAAGACCAAGGATTGTGCGGGGTCTTTCAGGGGGCGGGTTTCGGCACCTGACCTGCCATCAGCCAGCCGCGATACAGGGCGCCGACGAGGTCGGACTGGGCGATGATGCCGCATAGGCGCTGAGCGTCGTCGATCACTGCGATTTGGCGCAGGCCGGCATCCGCCATCAGCGGTATCAGTTCCACGACGTGGGCGGTGGCGCGCATGGTGCGGGGGTAGTGCCGCATGATGGCTTCCACGCGGGTTGTGTCGTGTTTTTTAGAGGTCAGGAAGTCCCGATCGTGGACCATGCCGATGACATGGCGCGCCGCATCGAGCACGGGCATGGCGCGAATGTCATGCCGTTGCATTTCGGCCAGGGCGGCGGTGGCGGGGGTATCGGGGGTAACGGTGATCACGTCGCGCGACATGATTTCGGCGCAGGTGACATCGCTGAACAGACGGTCGAAGGCGCGCAGTTCAGCCGCTTGGAACAGCCCCTCCAGCTCGTCGCGGCTGATATCAAGAACCTGGTCGTAATGAGCAAGAATATCGGCGAGGTCGCCGGGGCCGAGGCGCGCGCGCAGTGTGGGCGGTCGGTCGGCGGTACCGTGCACCCCCGGCGTCGGTGTGGCCTGGGGATGGGGGTAGCGCCGGCCGGTGGCGTTGTTGAACGCGAGTGCCGCGAGGGTGAGCACCGCGGAATTCACCGCGACCGGGTTCAGTACGAAATGATACCCGGTGGCCAGCACTGCGTGCCCGCCCAGCACCGTGGTGAGTGCCACCGCGCCACTTGGCGGGTGCAGGCAGCGCAGCGCGAACATGGCGCCGATGGCGAGCGCTGCGGCAAGCGGGGCGGCGATCAGCGGATTGCCGATCCAGCGCGCGCAGGTGACGCCAATCATCGCTGCGACGATATTGCCGCCGAGAATGGACCAGGGCTGCGCGAGCGGGCTTGCCGGTACAGCGAACAACAGCACGGCCGAGGCGCCCATGGGGGCGATCAGCCACGGGGTAGGGCCGCCGGTTGCGGCGGTGCATAAGATGCCGGTCAATGCAAGGCCAAGGAATGCCCCGACCACGGCGCGCAGCCGTTCGGTTTGGCTGACATGCATCGACGCCGGTAGGAAGCTTTGCAGCCAGAAAATCATGAAGTTCCCATTGCCGAAACCAGGATGTTGGTTGGGGCTGGCCCGGGGAAAAGCAACGGGGGCTGGGTTCTCCGTAAGGGCGGGCTGTTCCGGTTTTGCGACAAACGGGCCGAGATGCGCGCGCACTGCCAGGCAAGACACTTCCTGTTAACGGGAATTCAACAAGGGCCGGGGGGCGGGCGTTTCAGGTCGACGCCGCCGAGGCGGGCTTCAGCAACATGCCTTGTCCGGTGGGCAGGCTGAGAATCGGGCAGCCCTCGCGGGTCGCGAAGGCGTCCATTGCGTGTTTTTGAGCGCGGTGGGTGATCCAGGCGTAATCATCGAGCAGTACCACCGCGCCTGGCACCAGTTTCGGCCAGAAGAATTCGAGCGCCGCGATTTCGGGGTAGGTTATGTTCATGTCGATCGAGAGATAGGCCACGCGACGGTTGGCGGGAAATTGTGCGAGCGTTGCTGGCACCTCGCCCCGCACCAGGCGCGCATTGGGGTAGGGGGCGAAGCTGCGCGCCACATCCTCGTAACACTCCACGTAGGAATGCTGGTTGTGCCAGCCGCCAATGCCGTTACGCTCGGCATCGGTCATCTGGTGCGAGGGAATACCGGCGAACGTGTCGAACAGCCAGAATTCACGCGTCATGCGCGCGAAGTCGAGATAATTGCATATAGCGAGCGACAACATACCGGTATTGACGCCGCATTCCACGAAATCCCCGTCCAGCTGGGCGCCATGGGTCGCGGCCCACAGGGCCACATGCACGATCCAGCGATTGTCATCGATTGCGCCATGGCGGCGGGGGTTGGCTTCCCAGCCGTGCCGATGGGCGGAAACGAAGCGCGGATCGGACAGAAAATCGGTTGACTTGCCGAAGACGCGAAGACCCGAGCCATTGTAGGCGTATGGCATTTGAATGGGCGTGCCGTGAGCAGGGTAGACGATTTCGCCCGTGTCGTATTGCAGGGCAATGCCGCGTGGCAGCAGATCGGGGGGCATTTTGCGCTCCGTTTGCGGAAACCCGGCACAAATCTGCCCGCATTCTGTAAAATTTCGGTTAGCGCATCAGCCCAGCATGGAACCGGCATTGCGGTAAAGCATGTAGCAGGCCACGACGAACACCACGCCGGCGAACAGCCGCGTCAGCGTTGCCCGGCCGCGGCCAAGGCGCACGGCCAGCCGCGTGCCTAACAGGCCGCCGACGATGCCGCCGGCGAAATACAGCAACGCCACCGGCCAGTTGACCAAGCCGGACAGGGCATAATTCACTGCCGTGGTCATGCCGAAGCAGCCAACGGCGAGCAGTGCCGTGCCCACTGCGGTGACTGCCGGCATACCGGTAACCAATAGCAGAACGGGAACGGTCAGAAACCCGCCACCAACGCCAAAAAACCCGGCGACCACGCCGGTGACCAGCGCTGCGCCCGTTAGTTTCAGCAATTCCCGCGCGGTATCCTGCGCCGGCGGGAGGGTAGCCGGGCTGCGCACCTGGGCGCGCGCGCGCTGCAACATCAGCGCGCCCACTCCCAGCATCAACACGCCGAGCAGGAACAATAGTCGGCGGCCGTCATAGTGCTTGCCAAAATCCGAGCCCAGCATGGCCCCGAGCATGCCGGCGATGGCGAATACCAGCGCGCTGGCCCAGCGCACGGTGCCGGCCCGGGCGTGAGTGGCGAAATTTAGCAGGGCATTGGCCGAGGTGGCGAAGGCGCTGGTGCCGATGGCGATATGGGGCGCGAGCCCGGTGCCGTAGAGCAGCAGCGGGGTGGCGATGATCGACCCGCCGCTGCCGGTAAGCCCAAGCGCGAAACTGACAATGGCGCCGCAAAGCAGCGCCAGCGCGGCATCGGTCAGCGCCATCGGTCGAGCCGCGGTGGCGTGTTGCCACGCTTGCCGGTGGGGGGGAGTCGCATCCCGTTAGTCTAAAGCGAGATGCCGGGGTCGGGCCAGAGCGGAAACTCAGGCGGTGCGCGCGACCCTTAGCGCGTTGGTGGTGCCGGTCTGGCCGAATGGGATTCCCGCGGTTACCACGATGGTTTCGTTGGCCTCGGCGAAGCCTTCCAGGCGGGCGGTGCGTCTGGCCAGTTCCACGGTTTCGGTCATACTGGCCATCAGGTCGCAGAGCGTTGCGTGCACGCCCCAGACCAGCGCCAGCCGACGCGCGACCCGTTCATCAGGCGTCATGCCGATGACGTGACAATCCGGGCGTTCGCGCGCGACGCGCAAAGCAGTATTTCCCGATGAAGTAAACGCGACGATCGCGCGCGCGCCGATGGTGTGCGCGATCTGGCGGGCGGCCGCGGCGATCGCGTCCGACGTGCTATGCTCGGGTGGTGGACGGGTGGCTTCGGTCATCGCCCGCCAGTCAGAATCCTGTTCGACCCGGGTGATGATACGATTCATTATGGTCACGGCTTCCAGCGGGTATTGGCCGGATGCGGTTTCGGCCGACAGCATCACCGCGTCGGCGCCGTCGAACACGGCGGTGGCCACATCGGAGGCTTCGGCCCGGGTTGGGGCCGGGGCGGAGATCATGCTTTCGAGCATCTGAGTGGCCACTACCACCGGCAGGCCGCGCACCCGCGCCGCGCGGACGATGCGTTTCTGGGCCAGAGGCACTTCCTCCGGCGGCAACTCAACCCCCAGATCGCCACGCGCGACCATGACGCCATCGGACAGCGCCAGAATTTCGTCGAGCGCGTCCAGCGCCTGCGGCTTTTCGAGCTTGCTGAGGAGGGCGGCGCGCCCCTGCACGATTTCGCGTGCCTCGACCACATCCTCCGGTCGTTGGACGAAGGACAGCCCGACCCAATCCACCCCCAGCGGCAGCACGAACGCGAGGTCGGCGCGGTCCTTGACGGTCAGGGCCGGAATGGGCAGCACCACATCCGGCACGTTCACGCCTTTGCGGTCGGATAGCATGCCCCCGACCATCACCTCGGTCTCCAGATGGTCGGGTCGCACACGCGCGACCCGCAGCCGCAACTTGCCGTCATCCAGCAGCAAGGTGGTGCCTATTTTGGCGGCGGCGATGATTTCGGGGTGCGGCAACTGCACCCTCAGCGCATCCCCGGATGTGGGGTCGAGGTCGAGGCGGAATTTCTGCCCGGTGCGCAACTGCACCCGGCCCGCGCCGAACCGGCCGATGCGGAGTTTCGGACCCTGAATGTCCGCCAATATTCCGATCGGTCGTCGGGTCGCGCGTTCCAGTGTGCGGATGGCGTCGATTTGGGCGGCGTGGTCCTCGTGTGTGCCGTGCGAGAAGTTGAGACGAAACACATCGGCCCCCGCCTCGAACAACTGGGCGAGGCGCTCCGGCGTGGAACTGGCCGGGCCGAGGGTTGCCACTATCCGGGTTCGTCGATGTCGCCGCATGGCGCCGACTATGGACGGCGGGTTTGGCGCCGTCCATTGCAGGGCGGCGTGTTCGCAGGCCCCAGTCGTCGCATCGGCTTGACCACGAAGGGGTGCGGCTTTATCGGCGCGGCATGACCGAACGCACCGAAGCCGCCGCCAGCCGTGCCCGCCAGGCCGATGACCCTGAAACCCGCGCCGGTGGCGTGGCCGCCGACCGCCTGCGCAGCATCGTCGAGCGGATCGAGCGGCTTGAGGAAGAAAAGAAGGCGCTGGCCGGTGACATCAAGGATATTTTCGCCGAAGCCAAATCGGCCGGATTCGACATCAAGGCGCTGCGCACGCTGATATCCCTGCGCCGCAAGGAGCCGGCCGAGGTGGAAGAGCAGGACGCGCTGGTGACGCTTTACCGCCAGGCGCTCGGCATGTAGCGGCGGTCCCGCAAGGCTACCGGGCGGGCGGTTCCCCGCGTCGCTCCAGTTTCCGCGGGGGCACCCGGTGAGGAGCCCCGCGCGTATCCGGATAGACGCCCGCCGGGGGCCGACAGCCGTAATGACCGGAGCTTTGGCCCCGCCTTATCGCGCCAAGGGTCGGTATTTGATACGGTGTGGCTCGGTTGCGTTCGCGCCCAGGCGGCGGCGCTTGTCCGCTTCGTAGGCCTCGAAATTTCCCTCGAACCATTCAACATGGCTGTCGCCCTCGAAGGCCAGGATGTGGGTTGCCAACCGGTCCAGGAACCAGCGGTCATGGCTGATGATGACGGCGCAGCCGGGGAACTCGGTCAGAGCTTCCTCGAGGGCGCGCAGCGTATCGACGTCGAGGTCGTTGGTCGGTTCGTCGAGCAGAATGACATTGCTTTCGGATTTCAGCATCTTCGCGAGGTGCACGCGGTTGCGCTCTCCACCCGAGAGAATGCCCACTTTCTTCTGCTGGTCGGATCCCTTGAAGTTGAACGCGCCGACATAAGCGCGGGACTGAACGGCCCGTTTGCCGAGATAAATCACGTCGGTGCCGCCGGAAATTTCCTGCCATACGGTCTTGTCGCCATCGAGTGACTGACGGGACTGGTCGACATAGCCGAGCTTCACGGTATCGCCCACGATCAATTCCCCGGCATCCGGCTGTTCCTGGCCGGTGATCATTCGGAACAGCGTGGTTTTGCCGGCGCCGTTCGGACCGATCACGCCGACGATCCCGCCCGGAGGCAGCTTGAAGGTCAGATCATCGATCAACAGTCGGTTGCCGTAGCCCTTGCGCAGCCCCCGCGCCTCGATCACGGTGCCGCCCAGACGTGGCCCCGGGGGAATGACGATTTCCGCCACACCAGCCACCTGCTCCTGGGATTTGGCGAGCATTTCCTCGTATTTCTGGATGCGCGCGCGGCTTTTGGTCTGCCGCGCCCGCGGGGAGGAGGCGATCCATTCCTGTTCGGCGGCCAGGGCTCGCTGGCGCGCGCTCTCCTCCTTCTCCTCCTGCTGCAGACGCTTGCGTTTCTGGTCGAGCCAGGAGGAATAATTCCCCTCGAACGGGTAGCCGCGGCCGCGCTCTATTTCCAGTATCCAGTTGGTGACGTTGTCGAGGAAGTAACGGTCATGGGTCACCACCATCACCGTGCCGGCGTAATCGCGCAGCGTGTGTTCGAGCCAGGCGACACTTTCCGCGTCCAGATGGTTGGTCGGCTCGTCCAGCAGCAACAGATCGGGCTTTTCCAGCAGCAGCCGGCAAAGCGCCACCCGCCGCCGCTCGCCGCCCGAGAGTGTTTCCACCAGCGCGTCCGCCGGCG
>JAJXVA010000238.1 GCA_021782435.1 Pseudomonadota bacterium | reverse complement strand
ATCCTGCAACACTGCCCCTGCGGGCCGGCGCCAGCGTCGCTGTAGCCAATACACCCCGGCCAGGTCCGCGACCCCCGCCCATAACCGGTCCAGCGTGCCGTAATGGGAGTGTCCGCTCCGCCTTGGCCGATGGTTGACCGGCACCGTCACCACCCGGCCGCCGGCGCGCAAAAACAGCGCCGGCAGGTAACGGTGCATATGGTCGAACGCCGGCAGCGCCAGAAAATCGCCCGGCCGGAACAGCTTCAACCCGCACCCCGTATCCTGGGTCGCGTCCTTCAGCACCCGCGCCCGCACCTCGTTCGCGATCCGCGAGGTCACGCGCTTCACCCGGCTGTCGCGCCGGCTCGCGCGGTGCCCGGCAAGCAACAGCGGTCCGGTAAACCCTTCCGCCTCGGCGCGCAGCAGCAGTTTGGGTATGTCGGCGGGGTCGTTCTGGCCATCGCCATCCAGGGTTGCCACCCATTGCCCGGTCGCCGCCCGCACCCCGGTCAAAATCGCGGCACTCTGCCCGCAGCTTTGCGCATGCCGCAAGGCCCGCACCTGCGCGCCCCGCAAAATCTCCGCGGTCTGGTCCGTGCTGCCGTCATCCACATAAATGATCTCATGCGCGAAGCCGCTCAGCGCCGTTCCAATCTCCGCGATCAGCGGCAACAGGTTGGGTGCCTCGTTTCGGACGGGAACAACAACGGAAATCGCACAACCCGGCATGGCGCGGCGGCGTAGCACCTGCACATCACCCTGACCAGTTCGACTGGTCAGATGCCGCCCGCGCGCCTAAATCAAGGCGCATGGATCAACCGCATACGCGCATCGCCGACACACGGCCGGTCTCCCTCTGGCTGTTCGGCATCTGCGCCATGATTTTCGTCATGGTCGTGCTCGGCGGCACCACGCGCCTCACCGGCTCCGGACTCTCCATCATGGAATGGCACCCCGTCACCGGCATTCTGCCCCCGCTCAGCCATCAGGCCTGGGAAAACCTGTTCGCGCTCTACAGGCAAATCCCCCAATACCACCTGTTGCACGACGGCATGTCGCTGGACGGGTTCAAGCATATTTTCTGGCTGGAATATTTCCACCGGCTGTGGGGGCGGCTGATGGGCCTGGTATTCCTGCTGCCCTTCCTGTGGTTCGCCGCCATGCGCCGCCTGCCGAGCGGTCTCTGGAAATGGCTCGCCGTGTTCTTCATCCTCGGCGGCCTGCAAGGCGGCATCGGCTGGTTCATGGTGGCCTCCGGCTTCATGGCCGGCAGTATCGCGGTCGAGGCCTGGCGCCTCGTGCTCCATCTCTCCTGCGCGCTCGTGCTCTACACCGCCATCCTCTGGACCGCGCTCAGCCTATGGCAGCCCGTGCCGCGCCGCACCGCGCGGGGTCTCGCCACGCGCCGCCTCGCCCTCGCGCTCGTCGGCCTCGTGCCGCTCACCATCGTCGCCGGCGGCTTCATGGCCGGGCTGCATGCCGGCCTGACCTACAATACGTTTCCCCTGATGGATGGGCGCGTGTTCCCCAAAGGCTATTTCGCGGTGCCCCTGCCGCGCGGCTGGTTTGAAAACATCACCGCGGTGCAGTTCGACCATCGCCTGCTCGCCACGCTCACCGCGCTCATCGCGCTGGCAACCGTCATTACCGGCTTCGCTCAGGGGCCGCGCCAGGCGCGCCCGGTGCTCGCCGCCCTCGCCGGAATCGTCGGCCTGCAATATCTGCTCGGTGTCCTCACCCTGCTCTATCGCGTGCCGGTGCCGGTGGCGGCGGCCCACCAGGCCTGCGCGGTGCTGCTGCTCACCGTCGCCATCGTTCTCGTGCACGATCTGCGCGGTGCCGGGCAGCGCGCCGCCCTGGCCACCGCCATGCCTGCCCACGCCAACCCGGCCGGAGCCTGACCCCCCATGTCCCAAGCCGCCGCCGAAACCCCTCTCGCCGTCACCGACCGTCTGTTCTTCAGCGGCCCGGACGCGGCGCTCGACCCCGACCTCGCCCTCTCGCTCATGCGCACCGCCCTGGACGGCGCCGATGATGGCGAATTGTTCCTCGAATACCGCGAACAGGAAGTCACGGCGCTCGATGACGGCAAAATCAAAAGCGCCGGCTTCGAAACCGACAAGGGTTTCGGCCTGCGGGCCGTCGCCGGAGAGGTCACCGGCTACGCCCATGCCGGGCAGGTATCTGCCGCCGCCCTGCGCCGCGCCGCGGAAACCGTGTCCAGCATCGGCATCCCCGATCCCCGGTCAGACGCGCCGCCGCGCGCCACCAACGCCCGTCTCTACGCGCCCGAAAATCCCCTACCCCGTCTGCCGTTTGCCGTCCGCACCACGCTGCTCGCCGAAATCGATGCCTACGCCCGGCAGGCCGATCCGCGCGTCGTTCAGGTCTCGGCCTCGCTCCTCGGTGAATGGCAGGCGGTCCAGATTCTGCGCGCCGATGGCACCCGGGTCGCCGATCTTCGCCCGCTGGTGCGCCTCAACGTCTCGGTCGTCGTCGCCGAAGGCGGGCGGCGCGAAACCGGCAGTTTCGGCCAGGGCGGCCGGGCCGACTATACCCACCTGCTCGCGCCCGCCACCTGGCGCGCCGCGGTCGACGAAGCGCTGCGCCAGGCCCTGGTCAACCTGGCCTCCATCCCAGCCCCCGCCGGTGAAATGGAAGTCGTGCTCGGCCCCGGCTGGCCCGGCGTGCTGCTGCACGAGGCGGTCGGCCACGGGCTCGAGGGGGATTTCAACCGCAAGAAAACCTCCGCCTTCGCCGGGCTGATGGGCCGCCGCGTCGCCGCCCCCGGGGTCACCGTGGTCGATGACGGCACCTTGCCGGATTGTCGCGGCAGCCTCACCATCGACGATGAAGGCACGCCCTCCGGCCGCACCGTGCTGATCGAGGACGGTATCCTCACCGGCTACATGCAGGACCGGCTGAACGCCCGCCTGATGGGCGTGCCCCCCACCGGCAATGGCCGGCGCCAATCCTATGCCCACGCCCCCATGCCGCGAATGACCAACACCTACATGCTTGCCGGCACCGATACCCGCGAGGCCATGATCGCCTCGATCAAGCGCGGTCTCTACGCGGTCAGCTTCGGCGGCGGTTCGGTGGACATCACCTCCGGCAAGTTCGTGTTTTCCGCCAACGAGGCGTATCTGGTCGAAAACGGCCGCATCGTCGCCCCGGTCAAAGGCGCCACCTTGATCGGCAACGGTCCCGACGCCCTCACCCGCGTCGTCATGATCGGCAACGATATGGCGCTCGATCGCGGCATCGGCACCTGCGGCAAGCAGGGTCAGGGCGTG
>JAJXVA010000237.1 GCA_021782435.1 Pseudomonadota bacterium | reverse complement strand
CGGTCGCGGGTGGCGTGATGTGGCAAGCGAGCGGCCCGGGGGCGACCAGCTTCGCCGGCAACGACCAGGTGACGCTGGCTGCCTACAAGGGCGCATCGCCCACCGGTGTGCCGGCCAGCCTGAACGATGCGTCACTGATCCTGCGCGGAGAATACCTGACGCGCGCGGCGGATTGCGCGGCCTGCCATACCGCGCCAGGCGGCGCGGCGTTTGCCGGCGGACGCGCCTTCGTGCTGCCTTTCGGCACGGTTTATTCGCCGAATATCACGCCGGACAAGGATACCGGCATCGGCGACTGGACCAATGCCCAGTTCCTGCGGGCGCTGCATCGTGGCATCGATGATGAAGGGGCGCGTATCTACCCGGTGATGCCATATACCAATTACACATTGATGAGCGATGCGGATGTGCTGGCGATCCGGGCCTATCTGTTCAGCCTGAAACCGGTGCACGCGGCGGTGCCGGACGATGCGCTGAAATTCCCGTATAATCAGCGCTGGCTGATGATCGGCTGGTCGGCGCTGTTCAACCCCGACCACCGCTTCATGCCGCACGCCAACCAGAGCCCGCAATGGAACCGCGGCGCCTATCTGGCGGAGGCTCTGGGCCATTGCGGGGAATGCCATACGCCGCGTAATATTTTCCAGGCACTGGACAACCGGCGTAAATTCGCCGGCGCCGTGCAGGTGGGCTGGCACGCCTATAACATCACTGGCGATCACGTCAGCGGCATAGGCGGCTGGTCCCGCGCAGCGCTGGCCACCTACCTGGCCAACGGCCACGCCACCGACCACGGCCCCGCAAGTGGCCCTATGGCGGAAGCCGTTGGTAATTCCTTGAGATACCTCACCGCGGACGATATGGCGGCGCTGACCGACTATATCAGCACGGTGCCGCCACAGGCGGGCACCCTGCCGCCGGTGAAGGCAACTGCCGCGCCGGAAACCTACAGCGAGGGCGACACCGGCGCGCTGGCTCTCGGACAGAAAATCTATGAAGGCGCCTGCGTGTCCTGCCATGCCTATAGTGGACGGAGCCAGCTGGTTCCGGCAATGACGCTGACCGGCGACCGCGCGGTGAACGATCCTTCGGGGTTGAACGTGGCCCGTGTGTTACTGGAGGGATCGAGGGTCGACGGCGCGGGTGGGCAGGCGGCGATGCCGGGTTTCGGCGCCGCGTATTCCAACGCCGAGATCGCCGCGGTGGTGAATTACGTGACAACACGCTTCGGCGCGGCACCGGCCACGCTACAGGCGGTGGATATCGGCAGGTTGCGGGAAGCGAAGTAGCCCCTCCCGGCGGGGTGGCGCGCGTCACGGCGGGGTCGCCTCGGTCAGCCGGAACGGTGAAATCCCAGCGCCGAGAGTTCTGCCGTCGTGTCGGCATCGGCGAGGGCGGCGGGGCCGATTTCCACGCAAACCTGCCGCAGACCCGAACGCGCCAGCACGGCCCGCGCGCCGTCATCGCCGCGCGCCCGGGCCAGGCTTGGTAAAACCTCGGCCGGCATTGCCACCGGGTGACCCGCGACACCGCCCGCGCCGGCGCGCACGACCGCCCTGCCCCCTTCGCGATGAAACGCGCGGACCACGGCGTCGATATGCGCCGGCGTGATCCGAGGCATATCGGCGAGCATGACGACCACGCCGCAGGGTTGGCGCGGCAGCGCGGCACCAACCCCCGCGGCCAGCGAGCCGCCAAGGCCGCCGGCAAACCCCGCGTGGTGGAGCAAAAAAACCGGCAGGCCGGACAATGCCCGGGTCACCGCCGGGTGTTCCGCGCCTGTCACCACCCATATCGGGCGCGGCGTGGCGCCGAGTGCCGCCAGCACGACGTGGCGGACCAGCGGCACGCCCTGGCGCGTGGCCAGCAATTTATGGCCACCCCCGCCGCCAGTGCGCGACGATGTGCCCGCGGCCAGCACTATCAGTGGCAGGATCATGAAAACCGGGCCTCCGCTTCGGCGCAGCCATGGACCGCATGGCCCGCCCGGCGAACGCCAGGCGCCTCGGCGGGCTCATCCGACACATTGGTCCTGGCGGACTTTGCCGATCTCGGCGAGCACGGAAATGGCGAGCGTGGTCGCGTCCCGGCTCGGGCCGAACAGCCCGATCGGTGCCTTGATGCGCGCTATCGCGCTTTCCGCGACGCCCAGCCGGGCCAGCCGAGTGGCATGGGTCCGCGCACTGCCCAGCGCGCCGATGTAAAACGCATCACTGGCCAGGGCCGCGACGAGACCCGGTATTTCCCGATCCAGGTCATGGTGCAGGAAAATCGCCGCTGTATCGGCGTCACAGGCGGCGGCGGACACCTCATATTCCGCGGCTCGGGCCAGGCGCGCCAGGACAGTCGCCTCAGGCCCGGCGCCGGCCAGAAACAGGCGCAAACCCGGACGGTATGGGCGCAGAAAGCCACCAGCGGCGGAAAATTCGGCCGCTGCCGGCCCGGCCGCCGTCAGGGTTTGTGTGGCCGGGCAGTAGCGTAAAGCCGCCGGGTGACGCTCGGCGAGGCGGGCCAGCACGGCGCGGAGCGGCTGCGGGTCACGCAGTTGGTGCAGCGCGAGCGTGATACCCCCGCCGCACGGCAGCACGATATCGAATATGCCGGATCCCGCACCGAAACGGACCACACGGTCGGCCCCGTCCCGCATGGCGGCCAGGGCCTCGACCGCCACCGCCGGTTCCACGCAGCCGCCGGAAACCAGACCGCAATACAGCCCGTCGGCCCGCACGGCCATTTGCGCGCCCGGAGCGCGCGCCGCTCCCCCCCGAATTTCGGTCAGGGTCACGAGCACGGTGGGCAGGCCGGACTCATGGCTTTCGGCCGCGAACCGGAGAATACGCGCCGGATCGTCGGTCAGAAGCGCGGGGCGCGGTTCCGCCGGCACGACGGCCCCATGTCGAACCTGGCCTGTCCCGTGGGTCATGTGCGCTGAGACTAAAGCGGATCATCGCCCGGGGGGAACACCCCTGGACGCACGACACCCCGCGACGTGACGCGGGCGGGGAAAGGAGGGGGATTTCGCGGGCGCTCCGGGGGGGGATTGCTCCCCTCCCCGGACGACTTCACGGCACGGTCCGACGCATCACGCCCGCGGAGCGTGGTCGCAACCCCGCGTCCGGGCTGGATCGTTCAACGCAGATCGAAACGGTCGGCGTTCATCACCTTGGCGAACGCGTGGGCGAAGTCGCGCACCATTTTGGCTTCGCCGCCATGGCTCGCATAGACTTCCGAAATAGCCCGCAGTTGGGAATTTGATCCGAATACCAGATCGACCCGTG
>JAJXVA010000236.1 GCA_021782435.1 Pseudomonadota bacterium | reverse complement strand
GTATTAGAGGACGGTGAGCGTGACGGGGATATTGCCGCGCGTCGCCTTGGAATAGGGGCACATCTGGTGGGCGTCATCGAGCAGGGCCTTTTCGAATTCACCCCCCTCGACCCGCAGATCGGCCTTGACCAGGTAGGCGACGGGCAGGCCGGTATAGAGGTGAAGCTGCTGGGCGATGTTCGATTTCTCGGATGCGGTGAGCGCGTTGCCCTTGGCCAGGGCGTCGTTGTAGGGGCCGCTGGCGAAGGCCTCGACCTTCTGCAGGAAGGCGGGCAGGCCGGGGGCGTCGGTCGGGCCATTGGCCTCGGGCGGGAGTTTGTGGTGGTACCAGGCGATGGCGGCGTAGCTCGGCAGGGAGACGACATAGGGCAGGTCATTGCCGGGATTGGCTTCGGCGCCATCATCGCTCAGGTCGAAATTCAGGATCTGCGAGAGCAGGACGACACCGTTGAGGTCGATGCTGTAGTCGTTCTCGAGCATGTTCGCGAGCACCGCCGAGCGGGTGGTGCCATAGCTTTCCCCGAAGATGTATTTGGGTGAGTTCCAGCGGTTATATTTGCCGAGGAATTGCTGGATGAAGGACGCGTAGGCATGAGCGTCCTGGTCGATGCCCCAGAACGCCTTCCCCTTGGTTTTTTCCGGCCCCTCGAGCCGGCCGAAGCCGGTGCCCGGCATGTCGACGAAAACCAGGTCGGTCGCGTCGAGCAGGCTTTCGGTGTTGTTGACCAGGCCATAGGGGGCGGCCGGCGTGTGGCTGTCGTCCGCGGTGACGACCCGGCGCGGGCCGAAGGCGCCCATGTGCAACCAGACCGAGGACGAGCCCGGGCCACCATTGTAGAGGAACATGATGGGGCGGTCGGCGCTGGGGGCGCCGTTTTTGAAATAGGCGACGTAGGACATGCTGGCGGCGGTTTCGGGCGGGGTTTTGCCGGTTCCGAGATCGGCTGGATGGTCCTCGGGGAGATCGTCGTGGCCCTTGGGGTAGACGACCAGCGTGCCAACCATCGCGGTGTAGGCGATGGGCTTGCCCCCGATGGTGACGCTGCCCTGGCTGGTATAGGCGAAGGGCGTGAGGTGCGTGGGGCGTGAATGTTGTGCGGGCTGACTGACGGGCGGCGGATTGGCCTCGACCCGATGAGCCTTATCGGCGGCGATGCCGATGGCCGGCCAGGCTGAAGCGATACCCAGAATCGATACTTTGCGCCATGACACCATTGCGATGCGTTCCCTGATCCGGATGGAGTTGACGGGCAGGCTAGAACAGACCGCCGGTTGGCAAAACCCCACGCGCGCGGTCGTTCCGCGGGACGTCTTTCTTCCGCCATCGTTGTGCCATAGGGTCCCCCGCGCCATGAGCCACGCGCCGAGCTTCCAGGACCTGATCCTCAAACTGCATGCCTTCTGGGCAGACCAGGGTTGCGTTATTCTGCAACCCTATGATGCGGCGATGGGGGCCGGGACGTTTCATCCGGCGACGACGCTGCGGGCACTGGGCGAGCGCCCGTGGCGCGCGGCTTATGTGCAGCCCTGCCGGCGCCCGAGCGACGGACGTTATGGCGAAAACCCCAACCGGTTGCAGCACTACTATCAGTATCAGGTGATCATGAAGCCGAGCCCGGCGACGGCGCAGGAGATGCTGCTGGACAGTTACCGGGCGATCGGGCTGGACCCGCTTTTGCACGATATACGGTTCGTGGAGGATGACTGGGAAAGCCCGACGCTGGGGGCATGGGGGCTGGGCTGGGAAGTGTGGTGCGATGGGATGGAAGTGGGGCAGTTCACGTATTTTCAGCAGGTGGGCGGCATTCCGGTGGTGCACCCGAGTTTCGAGATGACCTATGGGCTGGAACGCCTGGCGATGTATGTGCAGGGCGTGGAGCGGGTGTATGACCTCGATTTCAATGGCGCGGGCGTGCGCTATGGCGATGTGTTTCTGCGCGCGGAGCGGGAATATAGCGCACATAACTTCGAGTTTGCGGACACAGCCATGTTGACGCGACATTTTGCCGATGCCGAGGGCGAATGCGCGGCACTGGTGGCGCGGGGTTTGGCGCTGCCGGCCTATGACCAGTGCATCATGGCAAGCCATCTGTTCAATTTGCTGGATGCGCGCGGGGTGATAAGCGTGGCGGAACGGGCGGCCTATATCGGCCGGGTGCGGAATTTGGCGCGCGCGTGCTGCGAGGCTTACCTGGGCGGGGAGGCCGATTGATGGCCGAGTTCCTGCTGGAGTTGTTCTCCGAGGAAATTCCGGCGCGGATGCAGCGGGCGGCGGCGGAGACGATGGCGCGGATGCTGAATGCGGACCTGGCGCGGTTGCAACCGCGGCTGGAGGGGGAATATACGCCGCGCCGGATTGCCGTGCATGGCGATGTGGCGGCGCGCGTAGCGGCCGAGACGACGACCGAACGCGGGCCACGGCTGACGGCGCCGGATGCGGCGCTGGCGGGCTTTCTGCGCAAGCACGCGGCGGCACGGGACGACCTGGTCGCGGAGGACGGCTATTGGTGGCTGCGGCGGACAGCGGCGGAGATTGACGCTGGCGGGTTCATTGCAGGGGTCATGCCCGGCGTGTTGCGACGCTTTCCATGGCCGAAGGCGATGCGCTGGGGGGCAGGCAGCCAGTTTACCTGGGTGCGGCCGCTGCGGCGGATTTTGTGCCTGCTGGACGGCGCGGTGGTGGATTTCGACTTGCGCGCGGGCACGGATGACGGGCACGGGTTGGTGAGCGGGAATTTGACCGAGGGGCACCGATTTCTCTCGCCCGGCGCATTCGAGGTGCGGTCGGTCGCGGAATGGCGGGCGGGGCTGCGGGCGCGGCATGTGGTAATCGACCCGATCGAGCGCCGGCGGATGATCTGGGACGGGGTGACCCGGCGCGCGACGGCGCAAGGCTTGCAAGTGGTGGCGGATGAGGCGTTGCTGGACGAGGTGACCGGCCTGGTGGAATGGCCGGTGCCGATGCTGGGGCGGATCGATGCGGCATTCATGGATTTGCCGCCCGAGGTGATGCAGGTGTCGATGCGGGAAAACCAGCGCTATTTCGCGCTGCGTGATGCGCATGGGCGCGCCGCACCCTATTTCGCCTTCGTTGCCAATATCGACGCGCCTGATGGCGGCGCGGCGATCGTGGCCGGAAACGAACGGGTGCTGCGGGCCCGGTTTGCCGATGCCCGGCATTTTTGGGATCTGGACCGGAAACTACCCCTGGCGGAACGGGTGGCCGCGCTCGACAAGGTGGTTTTTCACGCAAGGCTGGGCACGCAATATGCCCGCGCCG
>JAJXVA010000235.1 GCA_021782435.1 Pseudomonadota bacterium | reverse complement strand
GGCAGTCGCAGCGACGGCGGCGGGCGGAGGCCGAGCAGGTGGCAGAGCGGGCGGAGCGCGCGGCCGGTGGCGGGGCGGGCTTCGAGCAGCGCCGCCATCTCGGGTTCGGCGAGGAGATGGGCGAGTTGCGCCGTGACGCCGGCGAGTTCGGGCAGGGCGCGGCGGAGCCAGAACCGGCCGCGCGGCAGGGGGCGCGGTGTCGCGGGGCGTTTGGTGTCGGGCGCCGGGCGGCGCGGAGCGAAATTGCGGCAGCGCGGCGGCGCCGGGGGGCGGAGCAAAAGAATGGCGAAGCGGGCGGCGAGGCGGCGCAGCCGGGTCCAGACCAGCACGATCAGCGCGCCGGTCAGGCCGCGCGCCAGGCCCTTCGCCGCCAGCACGTCGCACAGCGCGGCGACGATCGCCTCGAGGCGGGCGGCCAGGGCAGCGGCGTCGGGATACAGGGCAGCGGCGTCGGGGTGTGGTGCTGCGGCGTCCATGCCAGCAGAGCACCACGAAGGGCGGGGGGTGGGCAAGGCAGTGCGGCGCTCGATTGTTTGACTTGACAGACGGAAAGCCGCGCCGATAGGCTCATTTTTATAAGTTAACGAACACCCGAAACGGGAATCTGCTCATGGGGGAGCGACTGCGGGGCCGGGAACCGGCGCCAGACACGTCCGGCATCGGTCCGGCATCGCCAGCTCCGAGCCTGGCGCGGCGGGGGATCGACATCCTGCTCCTGCCCTGGGTGAGCGTGCTGATCGCGCTGGTCGCGATTTCGGCGCTGCTGAGTTTGGCGACCCCGTATTTCTTCACCGAAGACAACATCATCGGCACCGTCGCGGTCTATTTCTCGTGGATCTGCATCGCCGGGTTCGGCGAGGCGCTGGTGATGATCGGCGGCGGGCTCGACCTTTCGGTGGGCTCGACCATGGGGCTGGCCGGCATGATCTCGGCCATGGTGCTGGCGGCGGGCGGCAACCTTGCGCTGGCGCTGCTGGCGGGGCTCGCGACCGGGGCGGCGGTGGGGCTGGCCAACGGGCTGGTGATCACCCGCATCGGGCTCAACCCGTTCATCACCACGCTCGGCTCGCTCAGCGTGGTGCGGGGGCTGGCCTTCGGGATCGGCCAGGGGATGGCGGTGACGGCGCCGAGCGATGCGGCGGGCAACGCCTTCTCGGCGCTCGGCACCGGCACGGCGCTCGGCATTCCGGTGCCGGTGCTGGTGATGCTCGGCTTCGGCGTGATCGTCCATGTCGTGCTGACCGGCACGCCGTTCGGCCGGCATGTCTACGGGCTTGGCGGCAACGAGCAGGCCTCGCGCCTGCTGGGGCTGAACGTCGACCGGCTGAAGATCCGGCTCTACGTGATTTCCGGCGTGCTCGCCGCGATCGGCGGGATGCTGCTGACCGCGAAATCGGGCACGGCGCTGCCGGATGCCGCCACCGGCTACGAACTCAAGGTGATCGCCGCGGTGATCATCGGCGGCACCAGCCTCGCCGGCGGGCGGGGCACGATTCCGGGCGTGCTGATCGGTGCGGCGCTGCTCGGCGTGATCAATGACGGCATCGTCCTGCTCGGGCTGGCCGGCTACTGGCAGCAGCTGATCACCGGGCTCGTGATCGTCGCCGCCGCGGCGATCGACATCCTGCGCAGGAGGCTCGAACGCGTGCGCATCGCCTGAAACCGAACAAAGACAGGAGGATAACGCCATGACCAGAAACACGCTCATCCGCGCCGGGCGGCGCGACATTCTCAAACTCGCCGGCGCGGGGGCGGCGGCGGGGCTCGCGATGCCCGCGATCGCCCGCGCGAACAAGCGCTACACGATCGCGGTGGTGCCGAAATCGCTCGACAATCCGGTGTTCTACACGGCGCATTACGGGGCGATGCAGCGGGCGAAGGAGCTTGGCGATGTCGACCTGATCTGGACCGCCTCGGCCTCGTCGGATGCGAGCCAGGAAGCGGAGATCGTGCAGAACCTGATCACGCGGCATGTCGATGGCATGGCGATCGACGCCAACGCGCCGCAGCCGCTGATCGCCCCGGTCAACGAGGCGGTGGAGAAGGGCATCGTCACCATCACCTGGGATTCGGACGTGCCGGGCAGCAAGCGGCAGGTCTATTACGGGGTGGACAATACCAAGATGGGCGTCTCGATGGGCGAGCAGGCGCTGAAATTCATGGGCACCAAGGGCAAGGTGATCCTGATTTCCGGCGGGCCGGGGGCGACCAACCTGAACGCGCGGCTGGCCGGCGTGAAGCAGGTGATGGGCAAGCACAAGGGGATCGAGTTCCTCGGCCCGTATTTCGACAATGACGACCTGACCAAGGCGCAGGAGCTGATCGACAACGTGCTGACCGCGCATCCCGACGCGGGCGCGATCGTCGATGTCGCGGCGGTGGCGTTCTTCGGCAAGCTCTCGGCCATGCCCAAGCTGATCGCCAACCGCGGCAAGGTGAAGATCATCGGCTCGGACGTGCTGGCGCCGGAGATTCCGCTGGTCGAGAAAGGCTATGTGCAGGCGCTGGTCGGCCAGGATTACTGGGGCTGGGGGTATCAGACCGTCACCATCATCCACAACATGCTGACCAACAAGAAGTGCCATTATCCGACGCTGGTGCCGCAGGCGATGCCGGTGGTGACGAAGGCGAACGCGGCGCACTGGGTGAAGCTGTGGGACGAGGCGAAGACGCCGGCCGGGGCGGCGAAGGCGTTCCGGGAGGCGCCGATCGGCTGCATGGGCTGAGGCGATGGCCGAGCCGATCCTGAGCCTGCACGGCATCGCCAAGCATTACGGCCCGGTGCGGGCGCTCGACGCGGTGGATTTCGAGGTCGCGGCCGGCGAGATCGTCTCGCTGGTCGGCGACAACGGGGCCGGCAAGTCGACCATGGTGAAGATCATGTCGGGCGCGGTGCGGCCGAGTGCCGGGGAGATCCGCTTCGCCGGGCGGGCGGTGAGCTTCGCCTCGCCGCACGACGCGCGGGAGGCGGGGATCGAGACCGTGTACCAGGACCTGGCGGTGGTGCCGGAACTCGACGCCGAGGCGAACCTGTTCCTCGGCCGGGAATGGACCGGCAGCGGGCCGATCTCGCGCTTCTTCCTCGACAAGCGGCGGATGCGGCGGGCGGCGGAGGAGCATATCGCCTCGCTGAAGGTGAACCTGAAATCGACGCGCCAGCCGGTCGGCCTGCTCTCGGGCGGGCAGCGGCAGAGTGTGGCGGTGGCGCGCGCGATCCTGTGGGGGCGGAAGGTCGTCATCCTCGACGAGCCGACCGCGGCCCTCGGGGTGCGGGAGTCGCGCGGGGTGCTCGAC
>JAJXVA010000234.1 GCA_021782435.1 Pseudomonadota bacterium | reverse complement strand
TGGCCAGACCATAGCCGAATTCGACCTGGACGCGGCGCGGGCGCGGCACCCGGAACTGCTGCTGGTGGATGAACTGGCCCACACCAATGCCCCGGGCCTGCGCCATGCCAAGCGCTGGGAGGACGTGGCCGAGCTGCTGGATGCCGGAATTCCGGTCTGGGCGACGCTGAACATCCAGCATCTGGAAAGCCTGAACGACGATATCGCGCGCATCACCGGCATACGCCCGACCGAAACCTTGCCCGACCGGGTGCTGGAGATGGCGGACGAGATCGAGCTGGTGGATTTGCCGCCGGCGGAGCTGCGCGCGCGCCTGCTGGGCGGCAAGATTTACCCACCGGAGACCGCGCGCCGGGCGCTGGAGGGGTTTTTCAAGGAAGGCAACCTGACGGCACTGCGCGAGGTGGCGCTGCGCCGCGCCGCCGCCCGGGTGGATGCGGATGTGCGGGCGCTGCTGCGCCGCGCCGGCCAGACCGGGCCGTTTCCGACCGGAGAACGGATCGTTGCGTTGATCGGGCCGGATGAGGCGGCCGAGGCGGTGGTGCGTCAGGCCAAGCGACTGGCCGATGCGCTGCACGGGAAATGGGCGGTGCTGCACATGGAAAGGCCCGGCCAGGCCGGGGCCGGGGCGGTGCGCGCGCCGATTGCCCTTGCCGCCCAGCTTGGCGCCGAGCTGGATTTGCGCGCGGCCGCGACGTCTGACCTGGCGGGCGCGTTGCTGGACGCCGCCCGCGCCGGCAATGCCACGCACCTGGTGATAGGCCGCTCGCCCGGCCCGGCCTGGCGCCGCCGCTTCGGGCTGTCGCTGACCGCGCAATTGCTGCGGCGCGGGGCCGATTTCGTGGTGCATGTGGTGCCCGCGCCCGCCGCCACGCCGCCGCCACGCCGTACCGGGCCGCGCACGAGGTGGCGGTTCGCCCCCTGGCTGGCGGTGCTGCTGGCGCTGGGCGCGGTGACGTCGGCGGGGGTGTTTTTCCGCGCCACTTTGCCCTCGGCGGCGGCGGACATGGTGTATCTGGCGGTCACGGTTTCGGTTGCGGCGGTGTTCGGCACCCGCTACGCGCTGGGCTCAGCCGCGCTCGGGCTGATGCTGTGGGATTTTTTCTTTGTCCCGCCGCTCTACACGGTGACGATCGACAGCCCGCGCGACCTGGTTACCGGGTTGATTTTTGCCGCGATCGCGGTGCTCACCGGCAGCCTGGCGGGGCGCGTGCGGGCCGAGGTGGAAACCGCCGGCGCGCGGATAGAGGGATTGCGCCGGATTGCCGTGTTCAGCCGCCGCCTGGGGGATGCCGCGACCGAGCCCGACCTGCTGACCGAGATTGCGCAGCAGGCGGCCGGCCTCGCGCAGCGGGCGGTGGTGCTGCAGGAGCGGGACGGCGGGCTGGCTCCGGTGGCCGCGGCACCGGAGCCGGTTATTCTGGATGATGGCAGCGCCGCCGCCGCGCAATGGTGCGCTGGCCACAACGAACCCACCGGCCGGGGCACCGCGACCCTGCCTTCGGCCGCGTGGCGCTTTCTGCCGTTGAGCACGGTGCGTGGCTTGTCCGGGGTGTTGGGCATAAACCCCGAGGCGCCGCTGACCGACCCGCTGGAACAGGCGCTGGAAGCCCTGGCCGACCAGGCGGCGGTGGCGCTGGAGCGGCTGCAATTCGCGAACCAGGCCGCGCGCGCGGCCGCGATGGAGGAAACCCAGGCCTTGCGCACGGCGCTGCTGGCCTCGCTCGGGCATGATTTGCGGACCCCGTTGACGGGAATTCAGGGCGCGGCCTCCACGCTGCGCACCGCGTGGGAGAAACTCAGCTCCGATACCCGCGCCGACCTACTGGCGACGATCGAGCAGGATGTGGGCCGGATGGCCCGGTTTCTGGGCAATATCACCGATCTGACGCGGCTCGAGACCGGGCAGATACGCCCCCGGCTCGGGCCGGTGGCGGTGTCCGCGGTGGTCGAGGCGGCGATTGCCCGCCTGCCCGATGGCCTTGCCATAGCCGCCAACGTGCCGGAGGGGCTCGCGGTCGAGGCGGACGCGCCGTTGCTGGAGCAGGCCTTGTTCAATGTACTGGAAAATGCCCGCAAATACGCCCCGCAAGGCGCGCTGATCGCGGTGCGCGCGACCGAGGCGGCGGGCGAGGTGACGATTGCGATCGCCGATGAGGGGATTGGCATTCCGCCCGAGGATCTGCCCCATGTGTTCGACAGTTTTTTCCGCGCCCGGCGAACCGACCGCACCACCGCGGGGCTGGGGCTGGGCCTGGCGATTGCCCGTGGCCTGATGGCGGCGATGGCGGGCACCATTACCGCGCAAAGCCCCAACCCGGCCATGCCCGCGGGCGGCATGCCCGGCACGGTCATTCGCCTGAGCTTGAAACGGGCCGCCACCGCATGACCGGGCCGCTGGTTCTGGTGATCGACGACGAACCCCAGGTGCACCGCTTCCTGCGCCCGGCGCTGGAGGCCGCCGGCTACGCGGTGGCGCGCGCCGAAACCGCGGCCGAGGGGCTGCGCCTTGCCGCCGCGCGCGCGCCCGATGCGGTGCTGCTGGACCTGGGATTGCCCGATCTCGATGGGCAGGAGGCCCTGGCCCGGCTGCGCGCCTTCTCGGGGGTGCCGGTGCTGGTGATTTCCGCCCGTGACCGTGAGGCGGAGAAAGTTGCGGCGCTGGATGCCGGGGCCGATGATTATCTGGAAAAGCCCTTCGGCGTGGCGGAATTGCTGGCCCGGATCCGGGCCGCGTTGCGCCACCGCCGAGCCCAGGAGGGCACGCCGGAAATTCTCTGCCTGCCGGACATGGTGGTGGATTTCGCCCGCCGCGAGGCGCGGCTGCCGGGCGCGCCGCCGCTGGGCCTGAGCCCGCTGGAGTGGGATCTGCTGGCGCTGCTGGCGCAGAACGCCGGGCGGGTGATGACGCACCGCCAGTTGCTCACGGCGGTCTGGGGGCCGGCCCATGTGCACGACCTGCCGTATCTGCGGGTCTATGTCGGCCAGTTGCGCCAGAAACTCGGCCCGGCCGCCCAGCGCCTGCGCACCGAACCGGGCGTGGGCTACCGGCTGCTGTCGGAATAACCCAACCAGGAGACGACCATGCGACTTGGATTCATCGGATTGGGCGCGATGGGCGCGCCCATGGCGGCGCGGCTGCTGGCGGCGGGCCACGAGGTTACGGTGTTCAACCGATCGGAGGAAAAAACCCGGGTCCTGGTGGACCGGGGGGTGCTCACCGAGTCGCAGCTGGTCGCGTCCCTCGCGGCGCAGATCGGGATGCGCTTCGTCGACCTGAGCGACCTGCCCGTGGACGGCGCCGCCCTCGCGCGCAT
>JAJXVA010000233.1 GCA_021782435.1 Pseudomonadota bacterium | reverse complement strand
TTGTTAGCGACCACCAGCGGGCCGTATCCGCTGGCCAATTCCTACGGCGCGATCGTGGAGTTCATCCCGACCGCGACGGGTGCCGGCTGGCAGGAGAAAACGGTGTATTCCTTCACCAATGATCCGCTGAATGAGGCGCAACCGGAGTCCTCGCTGTTCTGGTCGGACAACCGGCTCTATGGCACGACCGGGGGTTATGGCACGGCGGGCAGTTTCGGCACCGCGTTCAGCATCCGGCCGTGACCCTGCCGGGCGGCAGCGGCGTCTCTCCGCGCAACTTGCCGCCCACCAACGCGGCCGCACCCAAAATGCCGCCGAACGCCTCGCGGCGGCACTGGGTCAGGGCCATGGTGGCATATCGGTGCGGGATCATGGCGGTCCTGGCGCTGTTGGGCGCGCCACCACCGGGCGCGGCGGCGAGTGCCGCGCAGGCCGGGGCGGATTACGGACAGGTGGCGCGCTGGGTCTGCCGCCCGGGGTTCGAGAAAATTTGCACCACGGGGCTCGATGTCCTCACCCTGCGGCCGGATGGATCGCGCAGCCTGGACCGGTTCAAACCCGCCGCCACAGCCCCGATCGATTGCTTCTACCTCTACCCCACCGTCTCCGAGGAAACCACGACCTACAGCGATTGGCGGCTGACCCCGCAGATCGCCGCCACGGTGCGCGACCAGGCCGGACGCCTGACCGCGCGCTGCCGCCTGTTCGCGCCGATTTACCGGCAGATGACCGATCCCGGGCTGTCAGCGGTGCTGGCCGCGCATCGCCCGCCCGATTGGCGCCCCCCTTATGCCGATGTCTTGGCGGCATGGCGCTATTACCGCGCGCATGACAATCACGGGCGCGGTGTGGTGCTGGTCGGGCATAGCCAGGGGAGTATTCTGCTGCAACGATTGCTGGCGCGGGAGTTCGATGGCCACGCCGACCAGCACCTCCTGGTCGCCGCTTTTCTCGGTGGCGACCTGACGCTGCCGGTGGCCAGGGGCCGCACCACCGGTGGTGCGTTCCAGCATATTCCCTTGTGCGCCGGAGCCGCGCAGACCGGCTGTGTTTATGTCTGGAACAGTTATCGCGCCGGTGACGACCGCGCGGGCCGCCTATTCGCCCGCGCGCCACCGCCCTTCGCATCCGGCTGCGCAAGCCCGGCCGGACAAGGTGGCGCCCGCGTGCCGCTCGATGCCTATTTCCCGCGTCCCGCCTCCGCCCCGGCCGGTGCGCCGCCCTTCGTCCGTTACGTGGGCGCGCTCAGCGGCCGATGCCTCGCCGATGCGCAAGGCACGGTGCTGCGGGTCTCGATCAACCCCGGACCGTTCGCCCAGGCGGTGCGCGCGGCGCTCCAGGCGGGTGCTGCCGGCGATCCCGGCACCTGGGGTCTGCACGGCCTCGACATGGATCTGATGCAGGGGAATATCCTCGATCGCATCGCCGATGAAACCGCCGCCTGGTCACGCGCCCCGGATCGGTGAGGCCGCCGCGTCTTATAGGCCCAGAACTTCGCGAAATTGCCGGACCAGCACGGGGGCCTGCGCCTGCGGCACGTTCGTGAAACCGATCAGCAGGCCCTTATCGCCGGACTTGCCGCGGCTCAGCGTCGAAAGCGCGATCGGGCGGTAGCCGGCGGCGATAGCGCGCCCGGCAAGCCGCACATCGTCGGTCGTCTCCGATACCCGGCCAATGACATGCAGGCCGCCGGGTGAGAGATCAAACCGCATCATCGCGCCGAATTCCGCGCTCAGGGCGGCGACCGTCGCCGTGCGCCGGGCGGCGTAGATACTGCGCATTTTCTTCAGGTGCCGCGCGAAATAGCCTTCGGTGATGAAATCCGCGACGATGATCTGCTCGAAGCCCGGCCTGCCGCCATCGAGCGACCAGTGCGCTTCGCTGAAGCGTTCGGCCTGGTCCTTCGGGGTCACCAGATACCCGAGGCGCAAGCCGGGAAACAGGGTTTTGCTGAAAGTGCCAACGTAGAAAACGCGGTCCGCGGTGTCCAGGGCCTTCAGCGCGGGCAGCAGGCGGCCCTCGTAATAGAATTCGCTGTCGTAATCGTCCTCGACGATCCAGCGACCGTTGGCCGTGGCCCAATCGAGCAGCGCCCGCCGGCGCGACAGCGACAGCGCGACACCCAGCGGAAACTGGTTGGCCGGGGTCAGAATACAAAGCGCGGCGTCGGCCGCGCGCCTCTGGCCGCAGGCGACGTCGAGGCCGTGTTCGTCCACCGTGACCGGAACCGCCTCGGCGCCCACGGTGTGCAACGTGGCGTGGGTCCAGTGATAGCCCGGATCCTCGGTCCAGACCTTGTCTCCCGGCGTCAGCAGCAGGCGACAGATCAGGCCGATCGCGCCCTGGTAGCCGCCGGTGATGATGATCTGATCGGTAGAGCAGGCGATGCCGCGGGCCACCGCCAGATAGGAAACCAGGGCCTGCTTGAGGCGGAGATCGCCGGAGTGGCTGGGATAGCGGAAATCCTCGGGCGAGAGACCGCGCCCCTCGCGCGCCAGCAGCCGAGACCAGATTTTGCGTGGAAACAGGTCGATCGCCGGCAGCCCGACCCAGAACGGGAGCCTGGCCGTGGCCGGCGGCGGCTGGCAGGCCTGGCCGAGGGCGGGCCTCGCCTGGGCCGGCACGCCGCCTTCCGCCCGGATCGTGGGGCAGACGAAGGTGCCGCCAGCGCCGCGTGACACCAGATAGCCTTCGCCGGCGAGAACCGCGTAGGCGAGGTCGACGGTCCCGCGTGACACCCCGAGTTCGGCGGCCAGGGCGCGCGCCGAGGGCACCCGCTCCCCCGGCCGGAGGCGGCCATCGATGATCGAGGCCCGGACACGGCCATAAACACTGCGGTGCAGCCGGGTGCGGGAGGCGTCGGGGGACATGGCGGCAGAGTGACGCCCTCCGCCCCGCCCGCGCAAGCACGCGCGAGCACTCGGGCACACGCCGCCGCCACGCCCAACCGGCCCACGAAATCCCCTGCCGTCGTGCGCGCCATTAGAGCGCGATCGTCTCAGATCGACCCGGGCACCGGGCCGATCTGAGACGTGAATCGCCCTCTAAAACATAATCTGAGAGACTGACTAACGCTTCGGATCGGGTCGCGAAGCGATCAGACCCGAAGCGATCAGGCTCTCGAGCGCGATCGTCTCAGATCGACCCGGTGCCCGGGCCGACCCGAATGGCGCGTGCGATAGTCAGCAATAGGTAACGGCCCCCCGTGATCGCGCCGTGGACGCTGCTCGTGGACCGCGCCGGCGAGGCGGCGGCCTCGTCGATCGATCCCAGGTTTCTCGTCGCGGCGGGCCTGCTCGCCGGCGGCGCGGTTCTCGCGGC
>JAJXVA010000039.1 GCA_021782435.1 Pseudomonadota bacterium | reverse complement strand
ACGAAGGCGGTTACGGCCCTCTTGGCGGCCTTCTTGTCGATCTCGGCTTCCTTCGCAACGTGGTCGATCAAATCAATTGCCTTCACGATAGCTCTCCTAATGGCTGGTGGCGCGCATCATCAGCACAAACACGCGGCGCTTGTCACCGTGTAATCGGCCGCGGCACCGCTTTTTATTTGGAAAGCTAATGTAACGCGCCGCGTGCCGAAGCGGAGCGTCGCGGGCCAACCGGTCCCAAAGTCAAGCTGGGCTTAGACTCTGGGGTTTTGACAGCGGACGCTCCGCGGGCCAGGCGCACCTCCCGGCAAGTCAAGGTATGGTGCCTACAAGTAAAAAAATCAGTATTGAACGCCTGGTATCCGGGCCACGAGCTATTTTTCGGCAAAGGCCTTTTCGTAGACGAAATCGCCTTGCCTGCCGGAATGCCCTTCCACGAAGCTACGCGCCAGCAGCAGCGCCTTGGTATCAGCCAGCATCATCTCGCTGCCGCATATCATCGCCCGATCATGCTTGGCGTCCAGCGGGGCAAGCCCGAGGTCAGCGGTCAGCCTGCCGGTTTCAATGAGGTCGGTGATCCGGCCAGTATTACGAAAGGCCTCCCGGGTTACCGTCGGGTAATAGACCAGCTTGTCCCGCACCAGTTCGCCAATCAGTTCATGCCGAGGCAGTTGCTCGGTGATCAGGTCGTGATAGGCCAGTTCCCCAACCGCACGGCAACCATGAACAAGCACCAGTCGCTCGCACAGGTCATAGGCCATCGGATCGCGGATCAGGCTGAGAAACGGCGCAAGCCCGGTGCCAGTTGCAAAAAAGTAAAGGTTTCGTGCCGGCTTCAGGCTGGACAGAAGTAAGGTGCCAGTTGGCTTGCGTCCTATCAGCACCTTGTCCCCCGGTTGCAGATGTTGCAGCCGCGACGTCAGTGGACCATCTGCCACCTTGATCGAAAGAAACTCCAATTGCTCCTCATAGTTCGCGCTAGCCATGCTGTATGCCCGCAGCAGCGGCTTGCCATCCACCATCAGTCCGATCATCGCGAACTGACCGTTTTCAAACCGCAGCGACGTCGCCCGCGTGCAGGTGAAAGTGAATAGCCGCTGGGTCCAGTGGTGCACGCTCAGCACCGTCTCCGCGCTGACGTTTTTCGGCAGCACCTCATCGGCATATGGGCTGATCAAATCGGTTGCGGACATGGACGGCGGTTACCCCTGACGCTGGCCTCGCGCACATAAGCGATGCAGCGCCGTTGCGAAAGCGCCGGCGTGACAATTCATCCACACGAGCGGCGCGCGCGCCACAACGTCCTTGGGGCGATTCACCATGCTCGTTCCGCACGGGTGCGATGCGTGCCGTCTGATATTGCGCTGCACCAAGGTGGTTTCGTTAGGACTTTGAAATTTTATTGTCAAATCTAACGATTGCACGCATGCGACAATACCAGTTGCGGCATTTCGACCGCCAGGAAGTATCGCACGCAGCGGATCGCTCGAGGATCTCCTTGAGCTTGACGGTTTCGTGCACCTCCCGCTTTAGTTTTGATGCACGAGTTAAGGGTTGAGCGATCGACCCATGCGAATTTCCTGGATTTGACATGCCAAGCACCGCGACGCCGCCCGAAACCACGCCGCGCCAAGCCGTGACGCCGATCTACATGACCGGCATCCAGGCACTGGTTCAATTGCCCATACTGCAACGGGAACGGGACCTCGCGGCCGGCCGCAACACGGCCGGCTTCGTCTCCGGCTATCGTGGATCTCCACTCGGTGGACTGGATCAGGCCCTATGGAAAGCCAAAAAGAAACTGGACGCTGCGCACGTCGTGTTTCAACCCGGCCTGAATGAAGAGCTTGCGATGACCGCTGTCTGGGGGTCGCAGCAGGTCAACCTGTTCCAGGGCGCCAAGTATGATGGCGTGTTCGGCATGTGGTACGGCAAGGGCCCGGGGCTCGATCGCAGCGTGGATGTGCTGAAACATGGTAATGCCGCCGGTTCCTCAGCGATCGGGGGCGTGTTGGTGGTGGTGGGCGATGATCATGGTGCAAAATCCTCCACCCTGCCTCATCAATCCGATCATGTTTTTTCCGCCGCGATGGTGCCGGTGCTCAACCCGTGCAATGTCCAGGAGTTCATTGATCTTGGTCTGCATGGATGGGCCATGTCGCGCTTCTCAGGTTGTTGGGTCGGCATGCGCGCGATTGCGGACACGGTCGAATCCTCGTCGAGCGTTTACCTTGATCCCGGCCGCATTGCCCCGATACTACCCGAAATCGCGATGCCTCTGGATGGCGTGAACATCCGCTGGCCGGATAAGCCTCTCGCCCAAGAAGAACGCCTGCATAACGCTAAAATCTATGCCGCCATCGCCTATGCCCGCGCCAACGGACTAAACCGAGTGGTCATGGATAGCCCCAACGCTCGTCTTGGCATCATCACCACGGGCAAGTCGTATCTCGATGTGCGTCAGGCCCTCGCTACGCTTGATATCGACGAGGCGACGGCTGCCGCTATTGGGTTGCGGGTGCTGAAAGTGGGCATGACTTGGCCGCTCGACCCCGAAGGCGTGCGCAGCTTTGCTGCTGGACTCGACGAAGTTCTGGTGGTCGAGGAAAAGCGCCAGGTGCTGGAGTATCAACTCAAGGAGGAGTTGTACAATTGGCGCGAAGACGTGCGCCCCCGGGTCCTCGGCAAGTTCGACGACAGCGGCGAATGGGCCCCCGTGCGCCACTGGCAGCTACCCGCAGCTGGTGAGCTTACACCAGCCATGATTGCTCGTGTCATTGCCGCGCGCATCGCGACATTTCACAGCTCAGAGACCATCCGCAACCGACTGGCCTTTATCGAGCAGAAGGAAGCGGCATTAGCTCGGCCGCGCACTGCTGCGGTGAGAGTGCCGCATTATTGTAGCGGCTGCCCGCATAATTCCAGCACGCGTGTGCCTGTAGGTAGCCGGGCGCTGGCTGGTATTGGCTGCCACTATATGGCCACTTGGCTGGACGCTGAGCAAACCCAAACCTTTACCCAGATGGGCGGCGAAGGCGTGCCTTGGGTGGGGCAGGCGCCGTTTACGGAAACATCTCACGTGTTCGCCAATTTGGGCGACGGGACGTATACCCATTCCGGCACGCTGGCCATCCGCCAGGCGGTGGCTGCTGGGGTGAATATAACCTATAAAATCTTGTTCAACGACGCGGTGGCCATGACCGGCGGGCAGCCGGCCGAAGGTTCCCCGACCGTGCCCATGATTGTTGCGCAGGTGCAGGCCGAAAACGTCCGACGGGTTGTGGTTGTGACCGATGAGCCAGGGAAATATCAGCCGGGCACGATGCCCAATGATGTCCGGGTCTACCCTCGAGATGAACTTGACGCGGTACAACGCGAATTGCGCGACGTCGAAGGGGTTACCGTTCTAATATACGACCAGACCTGCGCCTCTGAGAAGCGCCGACGGCGTAAACGAGGCGAGTATCCCGATCCGCCGATGCGAGTCGTGATCAACGAACGCGTGTGCGAAGGTTGCGGCGACTGTTCCCGCGCATCCAATTGTATGTCGGTGGTGCCGCTTGAGACAGAGTTCGGGCGCAAGCGGGAGATCGATCAATCCTCCTGCAATAAGGACTTTTCCTGTCTGAACGGATTCTGCCCGAGTTTCGTGACAGTGCGCGGTGGGAAGTTGAAATCAGGCAAGGCGCCCAACCCGGCGGGTGGCCTCGGCGCGGCTGGCGGTCTTGCGGGCGCTGGCGGGCTGGAAGCTCCAGAAGCCGGCCATGATACACGTCCCGAATTCGCTGCCTTCGAGTTGCCGCAGCCGATGCTGGTTGATCCTGGCCGACCCTACGGCATAATGATTACCGGTGTCGGTGGCACCGGCGTCGTCACTATCGGCGCATTGCTTGGTACCGCCGCTTCACTGGAGGGACGGCACGCATCGGCACTAGATATGGCGGGGCTAGCACAGAAGGGTGGCCCCGTCTGGTCGCACATTCGCATTGCCGACCGTCAGGACCAGCTATTTGCCGCTCGTATTGCTGCGGGAGAAGCTGATTTAGTGCTCGGCTGTGATATCGTCACTGCCGTCTCCGACGAGAGTCTTGCCAAAATGCGGATCGGGTTCACCCGAGCGGTGATTAATAGCGATTTCTCGGTTACATCCGATTTCGTGCGCGGTTTCGCGCAACAAGCCCGTACCGGGGACGTGGCGCACGTCCACGATCCACAATTTCCACTGACCGAGATGGAGACACAAATTGCCGAAGCAGTTGGCCCAGGCGCTATGCATACGGTTGCTGCCACAAGGATTGCAACAGCCCTGATGGGCGATTCAATCGCGACTAACTTGTTCATGCTTGGGTATGCTTGGCAATTGGGTTACGTGCCGCTGCGAGAAGATTCGCTGATGCAAGCGATGGAAAAAAACGGCGTATCGGTGGCCATGAATCAGGCTGCATTTCGATGGGGACGGCGCGCGGCGGTAGATCTTCCTGCGGTAGAGGTAGTTGCGCGGCCACGGCTCGCGCCGAATTCCTCTCGCGTTATATCAACCAACCTTGATCAGATGGTTGCTAGGCGGATCGAAGATCTGACCGCTTACCAAAATGCCGCCTATGCGAGGGTCTACGCTGAATTGGTCGGGCGTGTTCGCGCGGCGGAAGCGGCCGTGATGCCAGGGCATACGGAATTTGCGGAGGCAGTGGCTCGCTATCTCTATAAATTGATGGCTATCAAGGATGAGTACGAGGTTGCACGGCTGTATACCGCGACTGGCTTTCTTGATCGTGTACGCGGAATGTTCGAAGGTGATGCTAAGCTTTATTTCAATCTAGCACCGTCTAGCCTTAATCGCCTTGATCCGCTGACCGGGCTGCTGCGCAAGCAGGAATATGGGCCCTGGATGCTGCACGTGTTCCGTGTACTCGCGGCGATGCGTCGCATACGGGGGACACGGTGGGATATTTTTCAAAAAAATCCTGATCATCGACGAGACCGGGAACTACTTGCAAGGTATTGCGCGATGATAGAGCAGCTTATCGGCCGGTTGGGCGCCGATAACCACGCCATTGCAATAGAACTGGCCGCTTGGCCGGAACTGGTGCGTGGCTATGGCCACGTGCGCTCTCGACACATCGCCCATGCCAACATGCGATGGGCTGAACTGACGGCTCGGCTGAACGGTGGCGACGCTTCCAATCAGTCGGAAGATGCCAGCGTCAATCGAGCTGGATCACGCGTGGTCATGGCTGGCTAAATACAGATAATAAAATCAATGCCAAACGCTGGGAGGCGTCGTCATGGGTCAAATTCTGCAGCAAACGGGCCATGAACATGTGGAATGGTTCGAGGATCCGAAATCCCGACTGAAGGCAATCATCGCTCTGCATTCGACTAGGCTGGGGCCAGCCGCCGGCGGATGCCGGCTCTGGGCGTACGCTTCGGCAGAGGGAGCAGTCGCTGATGCGCTGCGGCTATCTCGTGGCATGAGTTATAAGAATGCCATGGCAGGCTTGCCGCTGGGCGGTGGCAAAGCAGTAATCATGCGCCCCGACGGTCCGTTTGATCGTGCTGCCTTGTTTCGAGCCTTTGGAGACCTCGTGGAAAGTCTTCAGGGGAAATATCTGACTGCCGAAGATGTCGGTACATCGATTCCTGACATGGAAGTCGTGCGCACGCGCACTCGATTCGTGGCTGGGCTGTCGGCGAAGCCGGGCCGTGCTGGTGGCGACCCGTCACCTTGGACCGCACTTGGCGTGTTCAACTGTATGCAGCTTGCCGTCGAGCGTCGCTTTGGTCGCGGTATGGACGGTGTGTCAGTTGCTGTTCAAGGCGTTGGCCATGTGGGGCTGATACTGGCCCGGCTCCTGCACAAAGCGGGGGCAAAACTGGTGATTGCAGACGCAGATCTGGATCGGGCGCGTGGCGTGGCTGCTGAATTGGGTGCGACCCTAGCCGATCCTTCGACGATTCTTGCCGCTGACGTGGACGTAGTTGCCCCCTGCGCGCTCGGAAGCGTTTTGGATGAACGCGCCATTGCCGCGATGCAGGCGAAGGTGGTGTGCGGTGCCGCCAACAATCAGTTGGCCACCGACGCCGATGCTGAGGCCCTGCTGCACCGTGACATTCTGTATGCCCCCGATTACGTCGTGAACGCTGGAGGCATCATTAACGTCACCTGCGAGTTCCTCGGCGAAGATCAGTCCCGGGTGGAAAGCCGAATGGCGCGGATGCCGATGCGGTTGGGCTGCATTTTTGACCGCGCCGAAACCAAGAAGGTCAGTCCCGCGGTCATCGCCGACGAACTGGCGCGTGAGTTGATTGAAAATACCAAGCGCGTGCCGCACGATACTCGGGTAGCAAGCTGACGGAACTCGGATGCTGAACTTCGACCTCGACGAAACCCACGCGATGCTGCGCGAAACCGTGCGCAGCTTCGCGACGGCAGAAATTGCACCGCGCGCGACCGATATCGACCACGCCAATGATTTCCCGGCTGATTTATGGCGTAAATTTGGCGATCTTGGACTTCTCGGGATTACCGTCGCCGAGGCGGATGGCGGTACCGGACTCGGCTACCTCGCGCATGTTCTGGCGATGGAGGAAATCAGCCGGGCTTCAGCTTCGGTTGGCCTCAGCTACGGTGCCCACAGCAACTTGTGCGTGAACCAGATCGCGCGCAACGGCAACGCAGCGCAGAAGCGGAAATATCTGCCACGGTTGATAAGCGGTGAACATGTCGGTGCGCTGGCCATGAGCGAGCCGGGCGCTGGTTCGGACGTGGTCGCAATGAGATTGCGGGCCGAGGCTCGAGACGGGCGTTACGTGCTTAACGGCAACAAGATGTGGATAACCAACGGTCCCAACGCTGATGTCCTAGTGGTGTATGCCAAAACCGACCCTGCTGCGGGGTCGCGCGGTATCACTGCTTTCCTGATTGAGCGTGGCATGGCCGGATTTTCCACCGCCCAGAAACTCGACAAGCTCGGTATGCGCGGCAGCAACACCTGCGAATTGGTATTTCAGGATTGCGAGGTGCCGGCTGAAAACGTGCTGGGGCAGGTTGGCCGCGGGGTTGGCGTGTTGATGAGCGGACTGGATTACGAGCGCGCGGTGTTGGCGGCCGGCCCCATTGGCATAATGCAGGCTTGCTTGGACGTGGTGCTACCTTACGTGCATGACCGCAAGCAATTCGGTCAACCGATTGGTGAATTTCAGCTAATGCAAGGCAAAATAGCCGACATGTACGTGACGCTGAACGCGACGCGAGCCTATGTCTACGCAGTCGCACGGGCGTGCGACCGGGGGGAGACCACCCGCAAGGATGCGGCGGGAGCCATTCTTTATGCTGCCGAAAACGCGACACAGATGGCATTGCAGGCCATCCAGGCGCTGGGTGGCAATGGCTATATCAATGAATACCCGACCGGGCGACTGCTGCGGGACGCCAAGCTTTATGAAATTGGTGCTGGCACCAGTGAAATCCGGCGCATGCTGATCGGGCGCGAACTTTTCACCGAAGCTGGCTGAGCAATGCCAGTTCTGTCCAGCCGGGTTGCGCTCCAGTCGGCCGAGTTCCGCACAAACGAAGTCTCTATGCGCGCTCTCGTGGCGGATTTGCGGACCCGCGCGGCGCGCATCGCCCAAGGCGGTTCCGTGGCCGCGCGGGAGAAACATCAGGCCCGCGGAAAGCAATTGCCTCGTGACAGAGTGTTGAGCCTGGTCGACCCTGGCACGCCGTTCCTGGAAATCGGGCAGTTCGCAGCCCATGGTTGTTATGGCGATGAGGTGCCGGCAGCTGGCATCATAACCGGCATCGGGCGTATAAGCGGCCGCATTTCCGTCATCATCGCCAATGACGCCACGGTGAAGGGTGGCACTTATTATCCACTTACAGTAAAAAAACACCTGCGCGCCCAGGAAATCGCGGAGGCAAATGCGTTGCCCTGCGTCTATCTTGTCGATTCCGGCGGTGCGAACTTGCCCAACCAGGACGAGGTTTTTCCTGACCGCGACCATTTTGGGCGTATTTTCTACAACCAGGCGCGGATGTCGGCCAAAGGCATTGCGCAGATCTCAGTAGTAATGGGGTCGTGTACCGCGGGTGGCGCCTATGTGCCCGCGATGTCGGACGAATCGGTCATCGTGCGCGGTCAGGGCACGATTTTCCTCGGCGGGCCGCCTTTGGTGCGCGCCGCTACCGGCGAAGTGGTCAGCGCCGAGGATCTGGGGGGCGGCGATGTGCATAGTCGGCAATCTGGCGTCACTGATCATCTAGCCGATAATGACGCCCATGCTCTGGCGATAGCGCGGCGCATAGTGGCGTCAATCGGGCCAACGACTCCGCCTATTTACCCGCAACAACCGCCCCGGCCACCCCTGTATGATCCAGCCGAGTTATACGGGCTCGTCCCCAAGGATCGGCGCAAGCCGTTCGATATTCGCGAGGTCATTGCTCGCATTGTCGATGGATCAGAACTGCAAGAGTTTAAGGCGTTGTATGGCACGACGCTGGTAACAGGATTTGCCCATCTGTACGGATACCCGGTAGGCATTTTGGCAAATAACGGTATCCTGTTTAGTGAAAGCGCACTTAAGGGTGCGCATTTCATCGAATTATGTTGCCAGCGTGGCATACCGCTGATCTTCTTACAGAACATCACGGGCTTTATGGTTGGCCGTAAATACGAGGCCGGCGGTATCGCCAAGGATGGCGCCAAGCTGGTGATGGCGGTGGCCACCGCAAACGTGCCGAAATTCACGGTGGTAGTCGGCGGTAGTTTCGGCGCTGGCAATTATGGCATGTGTGGCCGGGCCTATGCCCCGCGGCAGATGTGGATGTGGCCCAATGCACGCATCTCTGTGATGGGTGGCACCCAGGCCGCCAGCGTGCTTGCGCAGGTGCGGCGCGATGCGTTGGAATCGGCCGGAAGGGTTTGGTCCGTCGAGGAAGAAGTGGCATTCCGCGCGCCGATCGAGGCGCAGTATGAGGCCCAGGGCAACCCCTATTATGCCAGTGCTCGGCTTTGGGATGACGGCATCATTGACCCTGCAGACACCCGCCGCGTACTGGCACTGGGCCTTGCCGCGGCCCGCCACGCCCCGCGGGAGACGACAGGCTTCGGCCTGTTCCGGATGTAGAATGGTAATGTCGCATCTCCGGGGGCTTTATGCGGATTCTACTGCCAGACTTGCCGTAACTCGGCAATTTTGGGTGGACTTGGTTCTTTTGCTGAACAAAAATCATCAAAAATTTTTGAGTCATAATGCTCTCCTGTCTAGGGGAATTATTGTGTTTCGTTTTTGGCCGCTGACCATGACCAGGCACCGCACTGTTCGTGGGGATTGCGTAGAATTCCGGAAATCAAAAACTTATTGTCCCGCCTTTACACAACCGAGTCGCTACCCATCCTCACTCTCCTGTATTCAATTTAAAAAACGTCAATCCGTACTTCGACAGACGTCGGGAAAAGAAGTGGCTTTCCCTTTTAGCGTTTCTATCCATGTTTCATAAAATACTCATAGCCAATCGCGGCGAAATCGCCTGCCGGGTCATGCGCACTTGCCGTCGCCTCGGTATTGCCAGTGTCGCGGTCTATTCGGAGGCGGATGCCAGCGCACGCCATGTGGCTATGGCGGATGAGGCCTATCCAATAGGGCCACCACCGGCGCGGGAGAGTTATCTGCGGATCGACCGCATCGTTGCGGCTGCGCGGGCAAGTGGTGCAGAGGCGGTGCATCCGGGCTATGGATTTTTGTCCGAGAACGCCGATTTCGCAGAGGCCTGTGCCGAGGCGGGGTTGGTATTCGTCGGCCCTCCGCCAGCAGCGATACGCGCGATGGGAAGCAAGGCGCAAGCCAAGGCTCTGATGGAGAAGGCGGGCGTGCCGCTGGTTTCGGGCTACCATGGCGCCGCTCAGGATGAAGCTACCCTGCACGAGGCCGCACGCCAGATTGGCTTTCCGGTGTTGATCAAGGCTTCCGCCGGTGGTGGCGGCAAGGGCATGCGTGTGGTCGAGACCGAGGATGCGCTGGGCCCTGCGATCTCGGCGGCGCGACGTGAAGCCGCCTCCAGCTTCGGCGAAGACCGCCTTTTGATCGAAAAATACCTCACCCGCCCACGGCATATAGAAATTCAAGTCTTCGCGGATACTTGCGGGCAATGCGTTTATCTGTTCGAGCGGGACTGTTCTATCCAGCGCCGTCACCAGAAAGTGATCGAGGAGGCGCCTGCGCCACATTTTAACGCCGATCGGCGCGCCGCTATGGGCGAAGCGGCGGTGGCGGCATGCCGCGCGGTTGGTTATGTCGGCGCGGGGACGGTGGAGTTCATTGTCGAGGGCGACGCATTCTACTTCATGGAAATGAACACCCGTCTGCAAGTGGAACATCCCGTCACGGAGATGATCACCGGCCAGGAATTGGTTGAATGGCAGTTGCGGGTGGCGGCGGGCGAGAGATTGCCGTGCACCCAGACCGAGCTCGCCATTCACGGCGCCGCAATCGAGGTGCGAATTTACGCTGAAGATCCCGCCCAGGACTTCCGCCCCGCCATCGGGCGAATAACCCATTTGTTGCCGCCCCGGCGGTCCGCACAGCTGCGTATCGATACCGGCGTGCGCGCTGGCGACAGCATAACCCAATATTACGATCCGATGATCGCCAAGCTGATTGTGCATGGCGAAGACCGCGCCGAGGCGTTGAGCCGTCTGCGCGATGCGCTAGCCGGCTATGAAATTGCCGGTATCGCCACCAACCTGCCGCTGCTGCGGGCCATTGCCGCCAGCCCCGACTTTGCCGCTGGCGTCGTAGATACCGGCTTTATTCCACGCAATCCGCAACTACTGGTTGCCTGCGCCAGTACTCCCTCGGCACACGCCCTGGCGGCGGCGTTTCTGTCCGCTCGGCAAACTCCAGGCGAGCAAACGGATGATCCCTTTGCCGCGACCGATGGCTGGGCTCTTAACCTGGATCGGGCGGAGGTGCTGCCCACGCTTATGCAGCACGGCGCGACGCTCACCGCTCGGCTGATTACCACCGTAGCTGGGCAGGAAACGCTCATTCTGCCGGAAGGGACCTTTACCGTCGCCGCGCAGTTCATGTCCCGCCAGCGCTGCCGGATTGCGCTGAATGGGGTTTGGCGCACCATTACCGTGCTGACGCGCGATACCACCCACATCACCTTGCTGGATGGTGCCGAAACGCAGGTTTTCACGGTCCTGACCGCGGCCAACGGTGCAGCGGAAGCTGTCTCGGCGGGTTCCGGTGGCGACGTCCGCGCACCCCTGCCGGCCCGCGTGGTTCGGGTGCAGGCCGAACTCGGCCAGGTGGTGACACAGGGTGAAACCCTGGCAGTGGTCGAGGTAATGAAAATGGAGATAGCGTTGACCGCGCCATCCGCGGGCACGGTGGCCGAAATACTGGCCGCACCCGACGATATGGTGGCAGAAGGCGCGGTACTTGTCCGTCTAGAACAAGCAGAAAACAAGGAGTGATACCAACGGCCCTAACTAATGTTCGTCGGTATCCAGCTTCTTTGAACGTAACCCTGCCCGTCGAGCAAGTCGGCGTGATCTCATCGACCTGAAGCAGCGAAGCCCTCGTCATGTCGGCCCAGGGGACGGGGTCGAGCCGCTATCCCCTGTTTGAGCGAGCTGAGATGGGGTAAACCGTTAAGGTTACCCAGATCCGGAGTCCAAGCCGTATGATCGATGACGACCGGTACTTTTATCAGCCCGACAAAGGCCACGGCCTGCCGCATGACCCGCTGAACGCCATCGTTGCCCCACGCCCCATCGGCTGGATCAGTACGCTAGGCGAAGGCGGTGTGAACCTCGCACCTTATTCTTTTTTCAACGCGCTGGGTTATACGCCGCCGCTGATCGGGTTTTCTTCCACCGCCCCCAAGCACACCCTGCGCAATGCGCGCGCGAGCGGCGAGTTCGTCTGGAATCTGGTCACTTTCGACTTGGCTCAGGCCATGAATCGCACGGCTGCCAGTTTTGAATACGGTGAAGACGAACTCGCCCTCGCGGGGCTCACCGCAGTTCAAAGCCGCATCGTCTCTGTGCCGCGCGTTGCCGAAAGTCCGGTCCAGTTCGAGTGTCGAGTGACCGAGATCGTGACTTTGCGGGATCTCAACGGTGACCCTACTGTAAACACATTGGTCGTCGGCCAAGTGGTTGGTGTGCACATTGCGCGGCGCCTGCTGAGAGATGGTATTTTCGACACGTTCGCAACAGATACCATAATGCGGGCAGGCGGGCCCACCGCCTATGCACGCCTGCTACCCCAATCGCGCTTCGACATGCTTCGCCCAGCCTGATACAGGCGCTTCCCCGGACAACGAATCGAGATTGCCTGTCTGATGCCAACTCCCTATGCCGCCACGGATTTAAGTCGCCTGTTCGACGCCAAGGTATTGACCCGCGGGCGCAGCTTGGTGCTGCTTGGCGCGGTAAGAGCTGGGATGAACGCCGATACCATCGTCGCCGCGGTCGAGGAAAAGGGCCAACGGTATGAGGTCCAGGCAACTCCTGCCTTCATAGGCAAATCGGTAGTATTTGACGCGCGATGCAGTTGCGGGGTTCGCAACTGCGTGCATCAGGCGGCAGGATTGCTGGGCGCTCTCGATAGATTTCCGGTATTTCGGGCGGATACGCCCGTTCGGCCAAATCTGTTGGATCGTGTCAGCGCGCCATCTGAGCCGAGTCGGGTGGAAATCGAACTCGTGCCCGCACCTGGCAAAACCATCAGTATCGGTTTCATGACCGTTGGAGAAAAATCGGGCACCCGCCGGTCCATCACGCCAAGCGCGATCCTTGCCGACCCAAACCGTGCTGCCAACATCCGCGCGTTGGCCAGCTTGTTGACTCAGACGCCGGGTGAGGGCGCGCTGGCCCGTACTCCGCTTACGCCTGAAATTGCCAGCCGGGCTCTAACCCAGGCGGTACGGTCCGGTATCGCGGTATGGCAGCCGACCGGCCGCAGCTTGTCACTGGGCCGGGATCGTTCCTACCCAGAGGGTAAAAAACCGCCACTACCCGAGAATTCTGCCGTTGTCATCGCGGGTAATGTCACTTGGTACATCGACGCAGCGATGAGCACGGTGGGGCTCATTCGTGCTCCGTCTGCCAAGACCCAATCCATCGTCAAGGGCGGACGCCCGAAATCGACCGAAAAGCGTCCTGCTACTTTGGCACCAGACCCTGACCGCGCCATTGTGGAGCGTCCTATGGTGCCGGTTCTGCGCCTAGGTCGCATGGAGATTCCGGACGAAAATGGCCGCCCCCGGCCAACCGACTTGCTCGATTTATGTTTCGATTACGGTGGCGTGCGCATCGGTTTCGACGAGGAGCGCCGGTTCCTGCGTGCCGTCATGGCGGAAGGCCCGGTCTTCGTCCGTCGAGATGGTGATGCCGAAGCCGCGGCATTGGAACTGCTAAGCCAGGACGGATTCATGCAAATGCGCATCGAAGGCGAAGGCCCGGCGCGGGGACGCCGGGTTTTCACCTATCGAGGGCGTGAAGCCAATGAAAGCTGGGTTCGCTTTGTCGCCGAACGCTTGCCTGAACTGCGGACCATGGGTTGGAAGGACGAAATCGCTGATGATTTCGGCCCGCGTCACGTTGAGAAAATCGGCGTTTGGGATATGCGCGTAGGCGATGGCGTGGGCGGCTTCGCGCTTGAACCTGGCATCGAGGTCGATGGCGTGCGGGTAAAGCTTCTGCCGATCCTGACCAAGCTGATTGAGGCGGGCGGTATAGAGGCCGCGCGCTTCATCGGGGATGATGTTGTCACGAGCCTTGAGGATGGCAGGGTGGTGCGACTGCCAGCTGCCAAGGTGCGTCAATTACTTGCCGTGGTTGGAGATCTGGTCGGTACTGCAAAGCGCATTTCTGCCGGTGCACTAATTCTACCTCCCACTGAGGCGGCGTCGGTAATCGACCTCGAAGATATTCTTGCGGCACGCTACGACGACAAAGCGGCAATCCGCGCGCAAATCGAGCGCTTCCGCCCCGATGCCGAATGGCCGGAAATTGCTCTGCCTCCGACATTCCGTGCCACATTGCGACCCTACCAGCAACGTGGCGTTAATTGGATGCAGGGGCTGCGGCGCGAAGGGCTCTCTGGTCTACTCGCTGATGATATGGGTCTGGGTAAAACCGCACAGACCATTGCTCATATTACGGTAGAACACGCCGAGGGTCGGCTCAAGCATCCGGTTCTTGTGGTGGTTCCAACGAGCTTGGTGCCTAATTGGCTTAACGAACTCTCCCGGTTCGCGCCACAGCTCACAGTGGTGGTGCTGCACGGTACTGAGCGGCATGAACGTCGTGCCCAAGCGGCGGAGGCCAACGTCGTCATAACTACTTATACCGTGCTCGCCCGAGATATCGAGGAAATGCAAGGTCTGAAATTCCATCTGGTAGTTTTAGATGAAGCACAGGCCATAAAAAGTCCCTACGCCAAGGCGACCCATGCCGTGTGCCAGCTCCAGGCTGATCAACGCCTTTGCCTCTCCGGAACTCCTATCGAGAATAACCTGGGAGAGCTTTGGTCGCAGTTCGCGTTCTTGATGCCCGGTTTGCTCGGTGGCCGCCGGGATTTCGCCAAGCGCTACCGTATGCCAATCGAACGTCGAGCCGATGAACTTCGCCGCTCTCAGCTTGCGCGCCGCATTCGACCCTTCATGCTCCGGCGCACCAAGGCCGAGGTGGTACCCGAGCTACCGCCTAAGCACACCATCCTCCGCCGTGTCACGTTGGCGGCGGAGCAACGGGAATTATATGAAACGATTCGTGCTGCCCAGCACGAACAGGTGCGCGAGCACATTGCTGCGGCGGGGCTTGCCCAGTCGCGTATTCAGGTATTGGACGCTTTACTCAAGCTACGCCAGGTATGCTGCGACCCGCGCCTTGTGAAGCTGGAGGCGGCCCGCTCGGTCACTGCCTCCTCCAAGCTCGAAGACCTCACCGAAATGGTTCAGGAAATGGTCGCCGAGGGAAGGCGTATACTGATTTTCAGCCAGTTCACCTCGATGTTAGACCTGATCGAGCCGCGATTGAAACACGCGAAAATCGCCTTCGTAACCTTGCGGGGCGATACACGTGACCGCGCCGAACCGGTGGATACGTTCGAGGCCGGGAAAGTGCCGGTATTCCTAATTAGCCTCAAGGCAGGCGGCCGCGGCCTCAATCTTACGAGCGCTGATACAGTGATCCACTATGACCCTTGGTGGAACCCTGCGGTTGAAGACCAGGCCTCAGACCGTGCCCATCGCATTGGTCAGACCAAGTCAGTGTTTGTTTTTAAGCTCATAGCTGCCGACACGGTCGAGGAACGCATTCTCGACCTGCAAGCACGCAAAGCCGAACTCGCCAATCTTGCTTTCGACAGCGAAGCCGACATGACCCGACTCGGTTTCGAGGACATCGACTATCTGTTCTCTGATTCCGGAAAAACACAGGAGGCTGCGGCGTGATATCCGCGAAAATTCTACTCTCTAGAGCGGTGTCGCGGAGGGTGGAATCGTTTTTGGGATTCCGGCGCGGTGCTGAGGTGTGATTCATAGATCTCCGGTATCACCGGAGGTTCTGATGAGCTGGCGGCG
>JAJXVA010000038.1 GCA_021782435.1 Pseudomonadota bacterium | reverse complement strand
TAGCGGGCGGTGCCGTCCAGCGCGACCCCCCTGCCCCGCGCCACCGCCTGGCCGAGCGCGAGCGCGGTGCCAGAGGGGGCGTCCCGCTTGGCGGCGTGGTGCATTTCGAGGATTTCGGCGTCGTAGGCCGCGGCCGGCAGGGCGGCGCCGAGGCGTTCGGCGAGGGCGAGCAGCAGGTTGAGGCCGATCGAGAAATTGGCGGCCTCGAGCACGGCGATGGACCGGGCGGCCTGATGAATGGCGGCGCGGGCGGCCGCATCGGCGCCGGTGGTGCCGAGCACCCAGGGCACACCGGCGGCGGCCAGGGCGGCGGCATGGGGGGGGATGGCGCTGGCATGGGTGACATCGATGACGACGTCAGAGACCGCGGCCAGCGCCGCGATATCCGCCAGCCTCCCCTGCCCGGCCCCGCCCGAGCGGCCTAGGCCATCGGCGTGGGGGCGCGTTGGATCGGCGGGGATGGCGGGCGCGACCGGCTGGTCGGTACCCGAGCGGCCGATACCGCCGGCGAGGGTCAGCGTCGGATCGGCGGCGATGGCGGCCGCGACCGCCTGGCCCATGCGGCCGCCGATGCCGGCGATGCCGATGCGCATGGCCCGGCGAAAGGCTCAGGCGCCGGGGTTGCGGTAAAAGGTGTCGACCCTGGCCCAGCCGGGATCGGCCGTTTCGAGCGCGCCGCCGGGGGTGAAGCGGGGCGCGTGCTCCAGCCGGTCGCGGTCGATTTCGACCACATAGCCATCCATCGCGGGGTCGTAGCGCAGCGCAGACCAGGGCAGCGGGAAGTGATGGTCGTTGAACCCGAGAAAACCGCCGAAGGCGAGCACCGCATAGGCGACCGCGCCGGATTGCTTGTCGATCATGACCTCATCGACATGGCCGAGGCGTTCGCCCTTGAGGTTGAAAACCGCGGTGCCGGCGACTTTGGAGCTGGCGATCAGGCGCTTGGGCGGGGTGGTGGCGTTGGCCATGGGGAAAGCCTCCGTGGTGCGTGCGGCCCGTTGGGACCGATGGTGTTCGGGAGGAAGTTAAGCGGGGTCGGGCGTGGCTACAACGCGCCGCCGCGCCGCCCTGCCATGGCGCCCATACGAAGACGGAGCGCGTTGAGTTTGATGAAGCCCTGGGCGTCGACCTGGTCGTAGGCGCCCTGGTCGTCCTCGAAGGTGACGAGGCGGGTGGAGTAGAGGCTGTTGGGGCTTTCGCGGCCGGTGACGATGACATTGCCCTTATACAGTTTGAGATGGACGCGGCCGGTGACCGAGACCTGGCTGGCATCGATCAGGGCCTGGAGCATGCGGCGCTCGGGGCTGAACCAGAAGCCGTTATAGATGAGCTCGGCATAGGCCGGCATCAGGCTGTCCTTCAGATGGGCGGCGCCGCGGTCGAGGGTGATACTCTCGATGGCGCGGTGGGCGACGAGCCAGATGGTGCCGCCCGGGGTTTCGTAGATACCGCGCGACTTCATGCCGACGAAGCGGTTTTCGACCAGATCGAGGCGGCCGATGCCATTCTCGCGCCCGAGCGCGTTGAGCCGGGTGAGGAGGGTGGCCGGAGACAGGGTTTCGCCGTTCAGCGCCACCGGGTCGCCGTGGGCGAAATCGAGGCGGATTTCGGTGGCATGGTCGGGGGCGGCTTCGGGGCTGAGGGTGCGCTGATAGACGCTTTCATCCGGGGCCTGGGCGGGATCCTCGAGGATTTTGCCCTCCGACGAGGAATGCAGCAGGTTGGCATCGACGCTGAAGGGCGCTTCGCCGCGCTTGTCCTTGGTGATGGGGATCTGGTGGCTTTCGGCGAATTCGAGCAGGCGGGTGCGACTGGTCAGGTTCCATTCGCGCCAGGGGGCGATGACGCGGATATCGGGCTTCAGCGCGTAATAGGCGAGCTCGAAGCGAACCTGGTCGTTGCCTTTGCCGGTGGCGCCATGGGCGACGGCATCGGCCCCGACGGCCTGCGCGATTTCGATCTGGCGCTGGGCGATCAGCGGCCGGGCGATGGCGGTGCCGAGCAGATATTGGCCCTCATAGAGGGCGTTGGCGCGGAACATCGGGGCGACGAAATCGGCGACGAAGGTTTCGCGCAGATCCTCGACGAAGATTTCGCGCACGCCGAACATTTCGGCCTTGCGGCGGGCGGGCGCGAGTTCCTCGCCCTGGCCGAGATCGGCGGTAAAGGTGACGACTTCGCAGCCATGCGTGACCTGGAGCCAGCGCAGGATGACGCTGGTATCGAGGCCGCCGGAATAGGCGAGGACGACTTTCTTGACCGGTTGCATGGCGACCCTTCGAGCGGCTGCCAGTGGCGGATAGGGGATGGGCCGACCGAGGGCAAGACAGGGCGTTGCGCGGCCCGATGCGTCTGACGCATGGTCGGCGCCATGGAATACGATCTTTTCGTTATCGGTGGTGGGTCGGGCGGGGTGCGGGCGGCGCGGATCGCGGCCGGGCTCGGCGCGCGGGTGGGGATTGCCGAGCGGCGATTCTGGGGCGGCACCTGCGTGAACATTGGCTGTGTGCCGAAGAAGCTGATGGCGCAGGGCGCGGAGCTGGGCGCGGCGCTGACCGAGGCCGGCGGGTTTGGCTGGCAGGTGCGCGGCAAAGGCCATGATTTCGGTGCGATGATGGCCGCGATCGGGGCGGAGACGCAGCGGCTTTCGGGGTTGTACCGGGGCATATTGGAGGGCGCGGGCGTCACCATGATGGAGGGCTCGGCGCGGCTGACCGGGGCGCATACGGTCGCGGTGAATGGGGCGGAGATCGGCGCGCGGCATATTTTTCTCGCGGTCGGGGGGGTGCCGGTGCGGCCGGAGTTTCCGGGCGCGGCGCTGTGCGCGGTGTCGGACGATGTGTTCACGCTGCGGGATTTGCCGCGCCGGGTGGCGATTCTCGGCAGCGGCTATATCGCGGTGGAATTCGCCTGTATTTTCGCGGGGCTGGGCGCGGCGGTGGATTTGATTTTCCGCCAGCCGCTGCCGCTGCGCGGGTTCGATGGGGAACTGCGCGAGGCCTTGGCCGCGGCTTTGCCGGCGCTGGGGGTGCGGCTGCATGCCGGACGGATGATCGCGAGCGTCGAAACAGCGGGCGCGGCCCGGGCGGTGACGCTGAGCGACGGCACCGGGATGGTGGCGGATTTCGTGCTGCTGGCGACGGGCCGCATGGCCGCGGCGGGCGGCTTGGGGCTGGAGGCGGCCGGGGTGGCGTTGAGCCCCTCGGGCGCGATCGCGGTGGATGAGGGGCTGCGCACCAGCGTGCCGTCGATAAATGCGATTGGCGATGCGGTGGACCAGGTGAACCTGACCCCGGTCGCGATCGCGCATGGGCATGTGCTGGCCGAGCGGCTGTTCGGCGAGGGCCGGCGCGACTGGAATTTCCGCGATATCCCGTCGGCGGTGTTCTGTTCGCCGCCGATCGCGACCGTGGGGCTGACCGAGGAACAGGCTGTGGCGCGCGGTGAAACCGAGGTGTTCGTCGGCCGGTTCACGCCGCTGAAACACCGCATCAGCGGGCGCGCGGGACGGCAGGCGGTGGTGAAGCTGGTGGTGGACGCCAGCGATGGGCGGGTGCTGGGGGCGCACATGCTGGGCGAGGATGCGCCGGAAATCGTGCAGGGTTTGGCGGTGGCGATAACCGCGGGCGCGACCAAGCGGGATTTCGATCGCACGATCGGGATTCATCCGACCGCGGCCGAGGAGTTCGTGACGCTGCGGCAGATGACGCGACGGGTGGGCCGACATGCCGCAACATCGTGACGCCTGCCCCGCCCGCGGCGCATTGGCGGGCGCGACGCTTTGCCGGATGATGGCGCCATGAATGGCTGGTCGATGGATAGCTGGCGGAGATTTCCGGCGAGTCAGTTGCCGCGCTACCCGGATGAGGGCGCGCTGGCGGCGGCCGAGGCGCGGCTGCGACGCTACCCGCCACTGGTGTTCGCGGGGGAGGCGCGGCGGCTGACCACGGCCCTGGCGCGGGCGGGCGAGGGACGCGGCTTCGTGCTCCAGGGCGGCGATTGCGCGGAGAGTTTTCAGGATTTCACCGCCGATATCATTCGCGACACGTTCCGGGTGCTGCTGCAGATGTCGGTGGTGCTGACCTTCGGCGCGGGCGTGCCGGTGACCAAGATCGGGCGGATGGCGGGGCAATACGCAAAGCCGCGCTCCTCGGACAACGAGACGCGGGACGGGGTGAGCCTGCCGAGCTATCGCGGGGATATCATCAACGGGCCCGATTTCACCGCGGCCGCGCGGATGCCGGACCCGGCGCGGATGGAAAGCGCCTATTTTCAATCGGCCGGGACGATGAATTTGCTGCGCGCCTTCGCGGGCGGTGGCTATGCCGACCTGCACCAGGCGCACCGCTGGAATTTAGGCTTCGTGGCGCGTTCACCGCTGGCGCAACGCTACCAGGAACTGGCGCACCGGATCGACGAGACCATGAAGTTCATGGCGGCGTGCGGCATGACCAGCACCACGACGCCGCAACTGCACGAGACCGAATTCTACACCAGCCACGAGGCGCTGCTGCTGCCTTATGAGGAGGCGCTGACGCGAACCGATTCGACCACTGGCGAGCCCTATGCCTGCTCGGCGCATTTCCTGTGGATCGGGGACCGGACGCGGCAGCCGGACGGAGCGCATGTGGAGTTTCTGCGCGGGGTGAGGAACCCGATCGGGCTGAAGGTCGGGCCGACGCTGGAGCCGGAGGGCTTGCTGCGGCTGATGGACCGCCTGAACCCCGACGGCCAGCCGGGACGGCTGACGCTGATCAGCCGGATGGGCGCGGACAAGGTGGCGCGCTGCCTGCCGCCGCTGCTGCGCGCCGCCAGGCGCCATGGCATGCCGGTGGCCTGGCTGTGCGACCCGATGCACGGCAACACCATAACCACCGCGAACCGGATGAAGACCCGGAAATTCGACCAGATTCTGGCCGAGGTGCGGGGATTTTTCGATGTCCACGCGGCCGAGGGCAGCACACCCGGCGGCTTGCACGTGGAAATGACCGGGCAGGACGTGACCGAATGCACGGGCGGCGCCCACGCGCTTTCGGAACACGATCTGAGCGCGCGCTACGAAACCTTCTGTGACCCTCGGCTCAATGCGGAACAGGCGCTGGAGATGGCGTTTCTGGTGGCCGAGGAGTTGAAGGCACGGCGCGGCGGGCCGGCGGATATGGTGGCGGCGCAATAGGCGCGCTGTAGCCGGGCACGCGCGTTACCCGGGACTGTAGCGCGCGACGCGCGACGTGCCGGATTGGGCGATGCCCGGGACCTCGATGCCCATGGGGTTGAGCAGCCTGGCGCCGATGGGGCGGACGCTCTCGGTTTCGTTGAGCAGACCGGTGGTGGGGATGTGGTCGAGGTCCTCGGTATCGGAGAACAGGAGCGGGGGCACGGCTTCGTGTTGCGGCATGCCGGCGTGTTGCCCGGACCAGCCGGATTTGGCCCATTCGCTGACGCGGTGATTGAGGTCGACCGGATGACGCGATTCCAGCGTGCGCATGGCGGCCTGCTGGGTGGCCTCCTCGGCGGCGCGGACGAAGACCATGGCCCGGCCGCGCGCGACGCCTTCGGCGAAGATGTGGGCGTGGTTGTGATCGTGGACGAAGATTTCACGGATGCGGCGCCAGATGGTGTGGCTCGGGGCGGCCTCCGGCCCGGCGGCGACGACGCTGATGGCAGCAAGCGGCACACCGGCGGCGACGAGGGCGGCCTTGGCCTCATTGGCCGCTGCCTCGGTTTCGAACATCGCGGCGACGATATCGGCGCCTGGAGTTTCTGCCATGTCAGCCCTCGTGTGGTTGTGGCGGGTGTGGGGTGGTTGGGTTGTGGGCGAGTATAGGCTGGTTTGCGGAGCGTGAAAGCAGGGTGGTGGTGAGGACGGTGAACTCGGCGATGGTGAGGGTTTCGGCGCGACGGGCGGGATCGATGCCGGCGGCATCGAGCAGATCGGCGCCGCCGAGGGGTTTGAGGGCGGATCGGAGCATTTTGCGGCGCTGACCGAAGGCGGCCGCGGTGATGCGCTCCAGGGCGGCGAGGAAATCGGCGCCGGGCTGGATTGGGTGGGGGGTGAGCCGGACGACCGCGGAATGGACCTCGGGCGGGGGGACGAAGGCGCTGGGTGGCAGGCGCAGGCACAATTCGGCCCGGCAGGTGGTTTGTGCGAGCACGGCAAGGCGGCCATAGGCCGGGGTGTCGGGCGCGGCACAGATCCGGTCGGCCACTTCGCGCTGGAACATCAGCACCAGGCGCGCGAACCGATGGGCCTCGCGCAGCCAGGAAATCAGCAGCGGCGTGCCGACATTGTAGGGCAGGTTGGCAACGACCAGACGGGGCGCGGGCAGCAGGTTGGCGATGTCGATCTGGCGGGCATCGGCGGCGACGAGGCGGAGCCTGGGATCCGCGGTGAGCGGATCGAGGGCGGCGATGGCCCGCTGATCGAGTTCGACCGCGGTGAGGGAGGCGGCGTCGGTGGCGAGCAGCGCGCGGGTGAGGCCTCCGGGGCCGGGGCCGATTTCGAGCACGTGGTGGTCGGTGAACGGCGCGGCGAAGCGGGCGATACGGGCGGTGAGGTTGAGGTCGAGCAGAAAGTGCTGACCGAGCGATTTGCGCGCCGCGAGATCGTGGCGGGCGATGACCTCGCGCAGCGGGGATGGGGTTTCGGTCATGGCCGCCTTGGCCGATCCGCCTGAGCCGGGGTCAGCTGGTGGTGTTGTAGAGCCGGTTGTCGATCACGGCGCGGCGGTGGAGGTCGCGGTCGAGTTGGCGGCTGAGCAGATCGGCGCGCTGGTTGACGATACGTTCGGCGATCTGGCCGTCGGATTCGCTGGCGACGTTTTTCTGCGCCCGCGCGCAGACCGCGAGCACCACGATGCCGTCCTGGGAGACCAGCGGCTGGCTGGCTTTCTGCAGCGGGATATTGGCGAGCAGGGTCTGGAATTGTGGCGGCGCGACGTTGTTCAGGCGGACCTCGCCGGGATCGGCGGGGCGGACGCTGCCGGCGGCGGCGTTGGCGGCTTCGATATCGGCGCAGGAATGGGCGGTGGCGCTGATCTGCCGGGCCTTGGCCAGCGTGTCGCGCTGCTGGGTGGTGGGCGCCTGCGGATTGAGCGGCGTGGTGAAGGGCAGGAACGCCTGGCGCATGCTGAGCACGGTCTGCAGATCGGTGCCGATGGTGCGTTTGGCTTCCAGGGTGACGATGACATAGCCGCCGGGGACGGAGATCGGGTCGCTGATGGCGCCGATCGGCATCTGGGTGACGACCTTGGCGACGTCGGGCTCGATCTGGTTGACCTGGCGCCAGCCCATTTCGCCCCCCTGAAGCGCGCTCTGGCTTTGGCTGAACTGGGTGGCGACGACCGAGAAGGGCGCGCCGGCGCGCAGCTGGGTGATGACGGTTTCGGCGAAGTTGCGCGCCTTGGCGGCGTGCTGGGGATTGTTGAAGGGGATGAAGATTTCCGAGGTGTCGTATTCCTGGCGGCCGTTTTCGGCCTTGAGGATGGCCTGCTGCTGCGCGATTTCGGCTTCCGTGACCTTGGCGCGGCCGCCGAGTTCCTCACGCAGGACGCGGGTCCAGCCGATCTGGACGCGCAATTCGTCGATCAGGGTGCGGATGGGCACACCCTGAGCCTGAAGCTTGATCGGCAGGGCCCCGGGCTGCATGTGGTTGCGGGCCTCGATCGACTTGATCGCGGTGGCGATTTCCTGATCGAGCACGACGACCTTGCGGCTCTCGATTTCCTGGAGGCGCAGACGTTCATCGATCAGGTCGCGCAGGATTTGCGGCCGGATGCGGGTGATGACGTCCGGCTTCAGCGGCAGGCCGGTCGAGAGCGCGAACAGCTTGGCGCGGGCATCGACATCGGCCTGGGTGATGACGTCGCCGTTGACGATGGCGGCGATGGCGGAGAGCAGGGTGCCCCCCTTGGAGACGGGGGTGCGGGGCGGCACGTAGTCGTGGTTGGCCTTGGGCTTGAGCTTGCCTTCATCGGCGAGGCGCTTTTCGAGCCGCTTCTGCTCGAGCTTCTGGTCGGAGCCGGCGACGCCGTACTGGTCGATGCCCTGGGCACGGGCGTGCCCGAGCGGCAGCGCGAGAAGCAGCGCGAGCAGAGCGGGGGAGGCGGAACGGGCGAGGCGCGGCATGGTCATGCGATCCGGGTCAGGTCGGGGTGGCTAGAAGGCGTGGAAGCCGAACGTACCGACGGTTTTCAAGGTCACCTGAATGGTCGCCGCGGTATAGCCGTGGTCGTTGTTGATCGACGTATCGCGCCGATAGAAATTGAAGGCGATGATGGCGCATTCGTTCTCATACGCGATCGTGCCGCCGGAATCGACCTGTTTCGAGAGCTGCAGGTCGCGCGCGGTGTAGCCATGGAAGCTCCAGCGGCCGAACTTGGTGGTGAGGCCGGCGGTGACTTCGTTGCGGGGCTGGAAGAAATTGCCCTGCGGCGGCAGATAGTAGAGCCAGAAGGGCGTGACCGCCGAGTAGAGATAGCCGCCGCTGACGCGCAGCCATGAGGGGCCGATATCGGCCATCGCCTCGGCGAAGTGGGTGGCGAAGTTGTTGTGATCGACGCGGGCGCGGGCGGTGATGTCGAAGAACCCGCTCGGCGCGTAGGTGACGCGGCCGACATAGTCGGAGAAGTGACGGCCGAGCCCGACATAGGTCGGCATGAGCGCGCTGTTGTGGAGGTGCCAGGCCTGGCCGATCAGACCATCGAGCATGCCGCCGGGGCCGGTCCAGGTGGCGTGGATGCCGAAATTGGCGCGGATGCCGCCTTCCTGACGGTCGACGCCCTGGAAGCGGTTGAGCGAGAACAGGGTCTGGTCGGTGAACTCGGGCGCGAGCGCGTCTTCGTTGGGGACGCGCAGATACATGTGGGTGCCGGTATTGGGGGCGAGAATGACCTGGGCGATCGGCTCGATCACGACCGAGGAGTTGCGCATGGATTTCAGGAACGGCCAGTTGACCTTGAACGCCACCGTCGGCTGGGTGCGGAACGTCTGGCTGGTGCCGTAGCTGGCGTAGTTGGGCTGCTGGTTGAAATCGAACGCGTTATAGCTCTCGGATTGCAGACGGACGGTCGCGGACCAGACATCACCGAGCTTGCCGATGCCGTTCCGTTCCCACTGGCCGTTGAGGTTGAGACGCTGATCGTTGGTGCCGATCTGACGCAGGATGTTGAAATCATTGGTATCGACGCTGACGCGGCCGCCGAGCACATCGGGCTGGCTGACGAAATCGTATTGAAAGCGCGGCAGCACGTAGGGCAGCAGATTGTTGACGACGGTCGAGTTGACGCCCTGATAGGACATGGCCGAGATTTTGGTGTAGGCGCCTTCACCGAAACCCTCGGCATAGAGATCGGAATTCAGGGTGTTGCCGTAGAGGTTGCCGATATTGAAATCGGCCAGGTAGCTGATCGAGGATGCGAGATTGACGTCGTAGCCGTAGCGCCAGTAATTATTGTAGGTGAATCTTCCCTGGGAGAATATATAGCCCTGCATGGCGTTGCGGTCGTAGGCCAGGGCGTCGTCGGCGTAGATTTTGCCGAAATCGAGAGATTGCCTGTATAGGGTTTCGATCTGCCCTACCCCGGCGGTGCCGACGGTGGGAATTATGGTGATGTCGGAGGATTTGTTCAGGACCCAGTAATATGGCACGGTGAAGAAGGTGCCGACGGCGGTTTGATTGCCGATGCTGGGGACGAGAAATCCGCTTTGCCGGTCGACCGATGGATCGGCGTTGGAGAAATACGGCAGGTAGAGAAGCGGGATGCCTTCGACGTCCAGCCAGGCATTATAGTATTCGATGCGCAGGTTGGGCTTGTCCTCGACGATGGTGCGGGCGCGCAGATCCCAGAGCGGGGGTTTTTTGGGATTTTTCAGGCAGACATTGCAGGTGGAATAGATGCCGCGGCTGAGGACGTTGATGGGCCCGGGGTTGCGCCGGGCGCCGTTGGCGGCGAGGCGGCCATTGGCGGCGAGCAGGCCGCGCAGGGATTTCAGCACCCCCTGCTTCATGTCGCTGGTGAGTTCGGCGTAGCTGGCGAATACGATCTGGCCGTCGGGCTCGATGATCTGGACGTGGCCGGAGGCGGCCATGACGTTGGTGTTGCGGTCGTAGATCAGTTTGTCGGCGCGCAGGATCTGGTCGCCCTGCCAGGCCTCGACATGGCCGGTGGCGGTGACGATGCCGTGCGCGCGGTCGTATTGCACACGGTCGGCGAGGAAGGTGACGGGCTGATTGCGCGACAGGCTGACGCCGTGATCGGCGGCGGGGGATGGGGGAGCGGCGGCGGCGGGGGCGCCGACCGGGGGCGCCTTGGCGGGGCCGGCGGCGCCGGGCGGGGTGGAGGTGGACTGGCTGGCGATCTGGGCCCCGGCGGGCATGGCGACCCCCGAAGCGAGGAGCACGAGCAGAGCGGCGCGACGGCGCGGGGCTTGCGGCATCCGCGGCATGTTCAGCCGTCTTCCAGGTGCAGCAGCAGGGTGATGGCGAGCATCAGCCCGACCGCGGCGGGTGCCCAGGCGGCGAGAAACGTGGGCAGAACGCCGGTTTCCCCGAATTGCTCGGCGATTTTGGAGACGACGAACAACAGGAAGCCGGCGGCGATGCCACTGCCGATCATTTGCGCGGTGCCGCCGCGGCGGGTGGGACGCATGGAGAACCCGGCCGCGAGCAGCGCCATGGTGCCGGCGAGCAGCGGCAGCGCGAGCAGGGACTGGTAATGCAGGCGATGGCGGATGGTGGAAAACCCGGCATGTTTGAGCAGGGCGATGAAGCCGGGCAGTTGCCAGAAGCTGAGTGTGTCGGGCGAGGCAAAACTCTCCTCGACCCGGGTGAGCGAGAGATCGGTGGACAGGGTGAGGGTGCGGGGCGGCGCCGGGATGTGATCGGGCGTGATCAACCGGGCGTCGGGGAATACCCAGTTCTGGCCGATCAGCCGGATATGGGGCGCCTCGATCCGCTGCAGGAGGGTATCCTGGCGGTCGAGGCGGAACACGCTGGCGCCATCGCCGACGAGCTTGCCGTGACGCAACCAGACATGCTGGACGTGGAGGATGGCGACCCCGTTGGGCACCAGGGCGCGGTCGGATTGCCGCAGCCATAACTGGCCGCCCGACAGGGCCACGGTGTCATTGGCGGTGGAGAGGTAGCGGTTTTCCAGTTGATCGGCGCGCGTGAGCAGGGCCGAGGAAACCGGGCTGACGATGGTGGTGGTGACGATGCCGAGCAGGCAGGCAACGGCGATGGGGGCGGCCAGGAATTCCCAGGCAGAGAGGCCGGTTGCGCGCGCGACCACGAGTTCGGACGAGCGGGTGAGGCGCCAGAAGGCGAGTATGCCGCCGAGCAGCACCGCGAACGGCAGGATTTCGATGGTGACGAAGGGCAGGCGCATCGCCTCGATCTCGGTGACGATGGCGAAGGTGGCGCGCGGCTGGGAGGCGGCGCGACGGAGCAGGTCGATATAATCGAACAGGCCGACGATGAGGGTGAGGCCGGTGAGCACGGCCAGCACGGCGAATGAGAACTGGCGGCCGATATACCGCCCGAGCGTGATGGCCAGGATCATGCCGGATTGACCGCGGGCGGCGTGGGGCGGGCGCGCGGCCAGACGCCGAATTGTTCATGGAACAGCAGCCAGAGGCAGACGAGGCCGGGCAGGATGGCCTCGATCCACATCAGCGGCACGAGCGAGAGGTTGCGGGCGGCGATGTTCTGCAGGGCGAGTTGGGTGGCGAGCAGCAGCATGACGATGGCCACGGCGCCGAGTGGGCGCAGGATGCCGCCATGGCGACGGAATGCCCCGGTGAGCACCGAGACGAGCGCGACCACGGCGAAGGTGCCCGCGGTGAACGGGCTGGAGAGGCGCTTATTGGCCTCGACGATCATTTTCGGGATGTCGCGGGCGAAGAAGGGCGGGGTCGGGTGGTAGAGCTCGGCGATCGACATCTCGGAGATGTCCTTGTAGCGCTCGGCCTCGGAATGGCGCGACTGGGTGAGGTCGATCACGTTCTGGGTGAAGGTGAGGATGTCGAGCCTTCCGGTCTGGCGGTCGATGGTTTCGCGCGAGCCATTGAGCAGCAGCACCCGGGGCTGGTGGTTGACCTGGATGAGGCGGCCGGTTTCGGCGAGGATGGTGGCGTGACTGTTTTTGTCACGCGCATCGTCGATCAGGATACCGTGCAGCACGCCGCTCGGATCACGCTTGCGGACATAGACGGTGAGATCGGCCGAGACGCGGGTGAAGACGCCGTCCTGGAGCAGGAAGGCGGCGATGCGGTTGCGGATGGCGAATTCACGCTGCTCGAAGGCGCGGAAGCTGGCGGGCAGGATCCAGACATTGAGCAGGTAGCAGAGCGCCATGGAGAGCAGCGCGACCAGCAGCGCGGGCCGGGCGAGCGCGAAGGGCGAGCGGCCGGTGGCGCGCAGCACGGTGAGCTCACGGTCGCCATCGAGCCGCGAATAGACGAACTGAATGACGATGAAGGTGGTGATGGGCAGGATGACGGCGACGAAGCTCGGCACCAGCAGACCGGTGAGCCCGAGGAAGCCGAGCAGCGACAGGCCGCGATCGACCACCAGCGTGAGGAAGTGCAACGACTGGATGAGCCAGATTAGCGCGGCGAGGCCACCGGTGACGGCGGCGAGCGCGACCAGCAATTGGCGCAACGCGTACCGGTCATAGGTGGTACGGTCCGGCAGAACGATATCGGACAGGCGGGGCATGCGGACGTGCGGGGTTTCCTTCGCGTCGGACCTTCTTCCCGGAAATGACGGGAAAGGCAACAATGCCGATGTTGCCGATCGTTTCCGGGCCTTGCGGCGCGACATTGGCGCCACCGGGACGCCGGCTGGCCGGGCTTGCCGCGAGAGCGGCACCCGCCCTGGGACGGAGTATTCCGGCATATACCCTGGGGACTGGCCCTGGACTGGCCCTGGGGACTGGCCCTGGGACGGAACCCTGGGACGGACCCTGGGACGGACCCTGGGGAGGGGCTCTGGCCGCTCAGGGCAGCAGCACACCCGGATTCATGATGCCGTCGGGGTCGAGCGCGGCTTTGATGCGGCGCATGAGGTCGAGCTCGGCACCGCCGCGCCAGGTGGGCATGAGGGTGGATTTGAGGCGACCGATGCCGTGTTCGGCCGCGAAGCTGCCGCCATGGGCGCGCACGACCTCATTGACCGCGTGCATCAGCGTGTCGGCGAGGGCGAGGAAGGCGGGGCCGGACATCGTGGCCGGTTGCACCAGGTTGAAGTGGATGTTGCCGTCGCCGACATGGCCGAACGGCGCGACGCGGATGCCGGGGACCAGGGCGGTGACGGCGCGGGTTGCCTCGTCGAGGAATTCTGGCACGGCGGCGACGGGCACCGAGACATCGTTCTTGATGCTGGCGCCGGCGCGTTTCTGTGCCTCGGACTGCTCCTCGCGCAGGCGCCAGAGGGCGAGGCGCTGGGCATGGGTTTCGGCGAGGGTCGCGTCGTCGATCAGGCCGGTCTCGAGGGCGGTGGCCAAGGTGTTTTCCAGGGTGGCGCGGAGCGGCGGGGCGGGACCGGTGGTGGCCAGTTCGATCAGGGCGTAATGGGCGGAGGGCGTGGTGATGGGCAGGGCGGTGTTGGGGATGTGACGCAGCACCAGCGTGAGCGCCTCGGCGGACATGTATTCGAAGGCCAGCAGCGCCGGCGCATCGGCGCGCTGGAAGGCGGCGAGCAGGGCGCGCACCGCCTGGAGGTTGGGCAGACCGGCCAAGGCCACCTCGCGGTGGGTGGGCTGGGGGACGAGTTTGATGACGGCGGCGGTGATGATGCCGAGCGTGCCCTCGGCGCCGACGAAAAGCTGGCGCAGGCAATACCCGGTATTGTCCTTGCGCAGACAGCGCAGACCGTTCCAGATCTGCCCGTCGGGCAGCACCACCTCGAGACCGAGGACGAGGTCGCGGACATTGCCGTAGCGCAGCGTATTGTTGCCGCCGGCATTGGTGGCGAGCACGCCGCCTATGGTGGCCGAGCCTTCGGAGGCGATCGAGAGGGGGAGCAGGCAGCCGGCCTCGGCGGCGGCGTCCTGCGCGGCCTTGAGGGGGACGCCGGCCTGCACGGTGAGGGTGAGGTCGACCGGATCCGGCGCGTGGATACGGTTGAGCCGGGCCAGCGAGACGAGCATGGCGCGGCCCGAGCTATCGGGGGTGGCGCCGCCGACCAGACTGGTGTTGCCGCCCTGGGGGACCAGGGGCACCCGCGCGGCGGCGCACAGGGCCACGGCTTGCGCCAGCGCCGCGGTGCTGGCGGGGCGGAGCACGGCGGCGGCGCGGCCGTGATAGAGCCCGCGCCAATCCTGGAGGTAGGCGTCGGTATCGACGCCGGTGAGCACGCCGCCGGGGCCGAGCCGGGCGGACAGCGTGTCGATGAGGGCGGTATCGGCCATGATGGGGGGAGTATCGGCCGGCGGGGGACGGGGCGAAAGCGGGCGGGGCGCAGGGCTTGGGTGCGCGCAGACGCCGCGTGTCGGGGGCGGTGCCGCGCGGACGGCGCGATCAGTCGAGCAGGCCGGCGCGCTTGAAGCTGAACCAATCGGCCAGGCCGATGATGATGTGGTCGTGCACGACCACGCCCAGCACGTCGAGCGCGGCGACGATTTCCCGGGTCATGGCGAGGTCGGCCGAGGAGGGGTCGGGGTTCCCGCTGGGATGGTTGTGGACCAGGATGAGGGCGGTGGCGTGCAGCTCGAGCGCGCGCCGCGCCACTTCCCGCGGATAGACCGGGGTGTGGTTGACGGTGCCGCGGGCCTGCGCCTCATCGGCGATGAGGCGGTTGCGATTGTCGAGAAACAGGATGCGAAACAATTCGACCCGCTCACGCCCCTGGACCGCGCGCAGATAGGCCAGCAGCGCGTCCCAGTTGGAGAGGATCGGGGCGTCGGCGAGTTCGGCGCGCGCGAGCCTTACCGCGGAGGCCTGGACGAGCTTCAGGGCGGCGGCGCTGTGCTCGCCGATGCCCGCGACCTCGAGCAGGTCGCGGGTGGGGGCGGAGAGGACGGCGGCGAAACTGCCGAACTGGTTGATGACGCGCTTGGCGAGCGGTTTGGTGTCGCCTTTCGGTTGGGCGAAGAAGAACAGCATCTCCAGCAATTCGTAATCGGCCAGGGCCTCGGCGCCGCGTTCGAGCAGCTTCTGGCGCATGCGCGTGCGATGGCCGTGCGGGCCGGTGCTGGGAAACGGCGGGTCGGCGGGCGGCGGGCGGGCCAGGGTTTCGGCGAGGTGGTTCGCCGCCTCGGCAAAGCCGGGGATCTCGCGCGGGGGATCGGCCGGCGGAAAGGGTGTCGCGGTCCATTCCTGCGGCTGCGGGATTGCCGCCTTGCCCCGCCACTTGCCGAACATGGCGAAAGCATGGCGCAGATCGCCTGATACGGTCAATATATAGTACTAAATCAACCTTGGGTTTTTCGTCATGCGGCATCTGGTCGCATCCGGGCGCGGAATGGGCGATGGCGGGCGCGGACCCCGCCGTGCTCGATCGGCGGTGCGGCGTTAAGCGGTGAGGGCGGTTTCGGCTTCGAGCCAGGCGTGTTCGGTGGCTTCGAGTTCCTCGATGAGGGCGGCGAGGCGGATGGTGGCGGCTTGGGTTTTGGCGGCATTGGCCGGGAGGTAGGCGGGTTCCGCGGCGAGCCAGGCCTCGAGCCGGGATTTTTCGTCGGTGAGGGT
>JAJXVA010000232.1 GCA_021782435.1 Pseudomonadota bacterium | reverse complement strand
TATTGAGCAGCGACGGCGCGAGGCCGAGCGCGGTGAAGCCGGAGGATGAGGTGGACATGGTAACCTTGTTGACTGACCGACGCAGCGTGTGCGGGGCGCAATAGCGGTCGGCAGGACCGCAAGCCGGCGCGATATGCTGAAGGGTCGGGTGCGTCGGGCCTGGCATGGCCCGGAAAAGCGGCGCGAACGACAACAGGGGCGCCGGGGGTGTCTGACGGTGTCGGCACGCCAGGTCAAGAAAAAGCGGCGCTTGGCTGGGGTGCGCCGGGCTAGAAGCCGGCAAGACCCGCGGCGGCGCCGGCCGCAACCACCGCGATGGCCGGCACGCTGAAGCGCGCCAGGGCAAGGCAAAGCAGAGCACTGACGATGACATCCGACCCGGTATGCACGGCGTGGCCCAGTATGGGGTTGAGCCAGCTCGCGGCCAGCAGGCCCACCACCGCGGCATTGAGCCCGGTGAGCATCGAGCGGGGCGTATCCGCCTGGCGCAGCCGGGCCCAGACCGGCAGCAAGGCGGCCAGCAGCAGAAAGCCCGGCAGGAATATCGCAAGCGTCGCCAGCAACGCGCCGGCCACGCCGGAAAGCGGGGGTGGCAGCAGGGCGCCAAGATAGGCCGCGAGGCTGAACAACGGTCCGGGCAGGGCCTGGGCCACCCCATACCCGGCCAGAAACCGCGATTCGGGCACGAAACCGGGGGCAACGACCGCCTGCTGCAACAGCGCCAAAACGACATGACCGCCACCGAAAACCAGCCCCCCGGACCGGACGAAGCCGGCGAGTTGCGCGGCCGGGCCGCTGCCGCGCAGGGACAGGGCGAGGCCCATCAACACGAGATACAGCAGCAAAGGCAGCCAAGCGGGGGACGCCTTGGCTTGGGCTATCGGTGTAGCCGGCCCGGGTGGGGCGAGGGACGCGGCAAGCCCGATCCCGCCACCGATCGCGATGGCGGCCAACTGGCCGGTGAACCCGGACAGCGCGAACGCAACCAGGCCCGCGACCAACGCTATGCCCCGCGTCGCCCAGGTGGCGCACAGCCTGCGCGCCATGCCCGCCACCGCCACCGCGACCACCGCCACCGCCGCCAGGTGCAGGCCGTGCGCGAGCCCACCCGTCAGAAACCGGCGCAGCGCCGTGGCGGCGGCGAGCATCAGCAGAAACGACGGCAAGGTGAACCCGACGAAAGCGGCAATGGCCCCGGGCCAGCCGGCACGGTGATGCCCGAGCGCGAACCCGACCTGACTGGAAGCGGGGCCGGGCAGCATCTGACATAACGCGATCAGGTCGGCATATTCGGCATCGCTCAGCCAGGCCCGGCGCAGCACGAGGTCACGGCGAAAATAGCCGAAATGGGCCATCGGTCCGCCGAAACTGGTGAAACCGAGGCGTAGAAATATAAAAAACACGTCGCGCATCAGGGTCTTGGGGCAAATTCGGGGTCGGGCAGCGACAACCTCCCCCATCCCCTGCCCTGCCACCAGCCCAAAATGCCGGTCGCCGCCGCGGACGGCCAGCTCACCTTCGTGAACTATCCGGGCACGCTGTATGGGACGCTGACAGCGATCAACGACAACGGCGTGGCCGGCTTGCGCGGCCCGGCCTACCGGCTTATCTATGAGGTCTCCCCTCACCACGTATTGATACAGGGAGGTGGCCCGAAAGGGCCGCCCGATAGGCGTTGCAGATCGAATTCGATGGCGATGTGTTGCCGAGGCTGACCGGGCTGGATGCGCGGATCGGCGGCATTGTGCAGCCGAGCCTGGCCGATATGGGCTATGAACTGGTGCGCGTGGCGGTGCTCGGGCGGGAACGCCCGACCGTGCAGGTGATGGTGGACCGGGCCGATGGTGCGGCGCTCGGGATCGAGGATTGCGAGCAGATCAGCCACGCGCTTGGCGCGGTGCTCGATGTGGCCGACCCGCTGCCGCAGGCTTGGACGCTGGAGGTGAGCTCGGCGGGCATCGATCGGCCGCTGACACGCCGCAAGGACTGGATCAATGCCAGCGGACATCTCGCCCGGGTGGACCTGGAAACCCCGATCGAGGGGCGCAAGCGGCTTTCCGGCGTGATAGTGAGCGCGGACCGGGAGGCGGCGGCGCTGAAACTGGACACGGGAGAGGTATTTTCCGTGCCCTTCGCCGCTATCCGGCGGGCGAAGCTGGTATTGACCGACGCGTTGATTGAGGCCACCGCGCAAGCGGCCGCGACCGCGGCCGAAGCGCATTGAGGGGTTGAGGATCGTTCCATGGATACCGCTATCGCCCGTCCCGAACTGCTGCTGGTCGCCGAGGCCGTGGCGCGTGAGAAGTCGATCGACAAGGAAGAAGTGCTCGAGGCGATGGAGCAGGCCATCCAGAAGGCCGGACGCGCCAAATACGGGCACGAGAAGGATATCCGCGCGACCATCGACCGCAAGACCGGCGATGTGCGGCTCTCCCGCTGGACCGAGGCGGTCGAGGTCGTGGAGAACGAGGAAACCCAAATTCCCGTTCACATCGCGCGCAAGTTCAAGCCCGATATCGAGCTCGGACAATACCTGATCGATCCGCTGCCCCCGATCGATTTCGGCAGGATCGCGGCACAGACCGCGAAGCAGGTGATCGTGCAGGAAGTGCGCCGCTACGAGCGCAAGAAACAGTACGAGGATTTCAAGGATCGCGTCGGCGAAATCGTCAACGGCACCGTGAAGCGCACCGAATACGGCAACCTGATGATCGAGATCGGCCGCGCCGAAGGCTTGCTGCGCCGCGATGAGCTGATCCCGCGGGAAAGCTTCCGCAACAACGACCGGGTTCGCGCCTATATTTATGACGTCCGGGAAGAACCACGCGGCCCCCAGATTTTCCTGAGCCGCACGCATCCCGGGTTCCTCGCCAAGCTGTTCGCGCAGGAGGTGCCCGAAATCTACGACGGCATCATCGAGATCAAGGCCGTGGCGCGCGACCCGGGCAGTCGCGCCAAAATGGCCGTGGTCAGCCGCGACTCCTCGATCGATCCGGTGGGCGCGTGCGTCGGCATGCGCGGCTCGCGCGTGCAGGCGGTGGTGCAGGAACTGCAGGGCGAGAAGATCGACATCATACCCTGGTCAGCGCAGGCGGCGACGTTCGTGGTCAACGCGCTGGCGCCGGCGGAAGTCACCAAGGTGGTGATGGACGAGGATGCCGGACGGGTTGAGGTGGTGGTGCCGGACGACCAGCTCAGCCTGGCGATTGGCCGGCGCGGCCAGAACGTGCGCCTCGCCAGCCAGCTGACGCGCTGGGACATCGATATTCTGACCGAGCGCGAGGAAAGCGAGCGCCGCCAGGAGGAGTTCCGGCGCCGCACCGGGTTGTTCGTCGAGGCGCTGGACGTCGACGA
>JAJXVA010000231.1 GCA_021782435.1 Pseudomonadota bacterium | reverse complement strand
CGGGCGCATGTAAGTGGTGCCGGGCAGGATGGGCTGCCAGAGGGCATGCCAGATGAGGCCGGGTGAGCGCAGATCGGGGGTGTTGAGAAAGAGCGAGTTGTCGTCCCAGACGTAGCCGAAATGGATGGCTTGCCCAAAAGCGAGGCCGATCAAGGCCAGAACGAGAATATGGGGCAGCCAGCGGGTCAAGGGAGGGGGCGTCATGGTGGCCGGGGCGCGGATTCGATGAGCGGAAAATCTCGGGATTTTACCGGGTTTCGCGCCGGCGGGCGGTGCCCGGGGGAGAACCGACTTGACGAGGTGTTGGGAAGGCGAGACAGGCCTTCGACCGGCCTTGCCAAACAAAAAGAGGGTTTACGCCCGCCGCGTCAGCGCTGCCTCGCCGCTCTGGTCTTCCAGGGCAGCGAGTATGGCGTCGTTGAGCAGTGCCAGCTCTTCCATCTGGCCGTGAGTCACCTCGGCATTGGCGCCCAACTCCTGTATGCGCTGATCCAAGGTTTCCGTGGCCTCGTGGATGCGCCGCACGCTGTCCAGGCGGCGTTTGAGCTGCAGGCTGCGTTCCCTCACCTGGGTGTCCATGGGTGCCATCTGGGCCTTTAGCCAGCTGTGGGTTTCCCGGTTGGCGATCTCGAAGGCCAGCACCACGCGGCTTGCCAGGGTGTCGAAGAATTTGCTCGTCAGGCGATGATGCTCCTGGGTGATCATTTGCAGCACGGTGTTGAAACGCTCGTTGAAGACTTGCTCCAATTGCTGGATTTCGCGGCGGTATTTTTCCAGACTGAAGGCGGGCGGGCTGACCGTGGCGAGACCGAAGTCCTCGCTGAATTTTCGGTACATGGCACCCATCATGGATTGGATTTCAGACACCTGGCCATCCGCTCCGCCCAGCCTTTCCTTCACATCGCCGAAGAACGTCTTCATGGCATCCAGCAGTGTCTTGGAAAAACGGCTGGATTCCATGATTTGCCGGGTCTTACGCACTTCCGCCCTGAGGGCCTCCATGCTCAGGCGCGTTTTGAGACCCTTGGCCTGGTCGGCGAAGATGCTGCGCAGGGCGTTGAATTGCTTCAGGCCGGCGTCGAAGCTTTTCTTGTCGGCATTCGCTTTCACCATCATGTGCAGGATGACGTCCCGATTCTTGCCGCGCAGCCCCTCCAATTCCTCAACCTGATCCTGGATGTTGGCCAGCCGCGCTTCGAGCAATTCGGTGGTTTTGACCACCATGTCTTGTAGCGTCCCTTCGGTGGCCTCGCGCACCAGTTGTTGCTTGGCCGGAATGAGCTGGCCAGAAAGTGCCGCTTCCAGCGCGGGCAGGCGGCTTTTGGCGAGCAGGGCGTCGTCATGCTGCACCTTGGCCACCAGTGCTTTTTGCGCCGAGACGGGGAACACCTGGTCGGCGGGGAGTTCGAGCAGTTCGGCTGTGTGGCGTGCCTGGCGGGCGATTTCCGCGTTGATTTCCTCCGGGCTTTTGAGGTCATCCCATAGGCCGTCTATCTTGTTCAGCACCACCAGCCGCCCGCGGTGGCCGCTCTGGTTGGGCGCGATGTGATGGCGCCAGATGGCGATATCGGATTTGGTGACCCCAGTGTCGGCGGCCAGGATGAAGAGTACGGCATGGGCGCTGGGCAGCAGATTCAGGGTCAGTTCGGGTTCCGTGCCGATGGCATTGAGGCCGGGTGTGTCCAGGATCACCAAACCCTGCTTGAGCAAGGGGTGCGGGAAGTTGATCACCGCATGACGCCAGCGCGGGATGACCACCGTACCGCTGCGTGTGAGCGCCCGGGCGATTTCTTCGTCCTGGGGATTGAGCAGACCGTATTGCGCCGCCACATCGCCGCTCACCGTCACGGTTTCCGCGAGCGTTTGCAAAGCCCCGGTCATCTGGGCGGTGGATTCGACATGCAAGGGCAGCATCGTCCAGCGTTCGGGCTGGGCCTTGAAATCGCCAACCGTCCCGGCTTCCGCGCGGGTTTCTATGGGCAACAGGTGGATGGCCGGAGCCTCGCCTTCGCGATATAACAATTCCGTCGGGCACATGGTGGTGCGGCCGGCGGCGGAAGGCAGGACTCTCTGCCGGTAGTCGGCGAAGAAAATGGCGTTGATGAGTTCCGACTTACCGCGGGAAAACTCCGCCACGAAGGCGACGTTGAGGCGGTCCTCCCTGAGCTTGTCCTGCAGCTGCTTGAGGCGCAGGTCCGTTTCGGCATCACCCAGTTCCTGATGATTGAGCCAGTCCGCTAAGCGCATGATTTGGCGCGAAACGGCGTTGCGCCAGTGGCCGTAATGCTCGAAGTCGGCTGCCAGGGTCGATGTAGTCATGTCGCGTGCCCCAAACACGTTTTCCGGGATAAACCGATTACGGAGCCGATACCTGAAACTTGAGCGCGGCCCCAAGGAGTCAACAAGCCCTAAGTTTGGCAGTGCGGACAATAATACGACGCCCGCTGGCCCTGCACGATGCGGCGGATGGGGGTATGGCATACCCGGCAGGGTGCGCCGCCCCGGCCGTACACTTTTGCTTCGATCTGGAAGTGGCCCAGCTCCCCGCTGGCTCCCCGGTAGTCTCGCAAGGAGCTGCCGCCCGCTTTGATCGCCGCCGCCAGGGTATGCTTCACGGCCGCCGCCAGGCGGTCGCAGGCGTCGCGCGTAAGCCTGCCCGCCGCCATGCGCGGGCGGATGCCGGCGCCGAACAGGGCTTCGCTGGCGTAAATGTTGCCCACGCCGACCAGCTTGCGACTGTCCATCAGTACCGACTTGATGCTGGCCTTGGCCCCCCTGGTTGCCTGAAAGAGATAGCGGCCGTCGAATCCCGGCTCCAGCGGTTCGGGTCCCAAGTGACGAAGCAGGGGGTGCTCCTCGATCGCTTCGGTGTGCCACAGCACGGCGCCGAAGCGCCGCGGGTCGCGCAAACGCAGCAGTAGTCGGCCGGGCGAGAATACCCAATCCACATGATCGTGCCTGCTTGCCGGTTCCTGTGTGTCGACCAGTCGCAAGCTGCCCGACATGCCCAGGTGCACCAGCATGGTGCCGCAGCCGAAATCGAATAGCAGGTATTTGCCGCGCCGGCCGATGGCCTTTAGCGTGGTTTCCCGCAGGTGCGCTGGTAGCGCGGCGTCGATCGGCCAGCGCAAGCGGTGGTCGCGCACCGTCATGGCGACCAGGCGATGGCCGGTCAAGCGTGGGGCCAGACCGCGGCGGGTGGTTTCGACTTCGGGCAGCTCGGGCATGATGGGATGGTAGCGGAAAACGCGCGCGCTATGACCAGTCAAGGAAAAGAAAAAGGATTGCCGGGCTGAAGTACCTCTTTCCTAGTTTTATATGCCCCTCCTGAGAACTCTTCCCTGGGCCGTAGAGCTCT
>JAJXVA010000230.1 GCA_021782435.1 Pseudomonadota bacterium | reverse complement strand
AGGCCAGTCATCGATAGCACCCGGCCCTGATTGATCTGTCCCATCACCATCATCTTGTTGCTCGTGACGGATGTCTTGAGCGCGCTGATGGTGGCTGGGAAGGAATGGGTCGATTCGATCTTCACAAAATTGCTGCCGCCTGCAAACGCCACCGTACTGGCCAAGAGCGTGCCTGCCGCGAGCACGGTCGCCAAGGCTGACCGACGGGATGTCAGGAAATGCGCTATGCCCATTGCATTCCTGTTCGTGGGATTTTCCGATATGGATTTCTGCGCAATCGAAGTGTTCATCGTGGTTCTCCTTTTGAAGTAAAAGCTAATAATCGCTGAAGAGATGCTTGATGCGTTCAAGTCTTGCGCGTCGGTAACAACCAAATCCGCGCCCTTGCATCAAGCCGCTCTGTATATGAGTCGCATCAGAAGCGAAAATATTACAAATGCACGTCGGTTCTCCGAAGGAGAGGGCTGCGAACCATGGCCTGACCATGGCGGCGGATCGCAGTGGACCGTGCCTCCCTTTGCGCTCGCTGAGGGTAAAACCTCCCGAGATGACTCGGCTGTTGATTGCAGCCAGGTTTCGTTGCCCCAGTGGTGCGGCTTTAGAGCACGGCGGTCAGTGGTCATGGCTGTCGGATTCATGTGCATGGCCTTTCCTGGCTTGTTCCAGTTGGCACCACGCCTGCAGCGCGCAGGCCACCGACCACGCTTGCACTGGTGCGCCGCGCGGGGTGTGGGGCGGTTCGGCGTCGAACAGTTCTCTCACCGTGCCCAGGCCGGCATCGGCCAGATGGTCGCCCAGAGGTTCCAGAAGCGATTGGGCCTGGGCCGCATCGCCGCTGACGCGGAACACGGCGAGGGCGTAATGGGGCAGCAGCCAGGCCCAAACCGGGCCCTGGTGATAGGCCGCGTCGCGGCTCGGCACGTCGCCTTCGTAGCGGGGCCGGTAGGCGGGGTCCGAAGGGTCCAGGGTGCGCAGGCCGTAGGACGTGAGCAGCCGGGCACCCACCACGCGCGTCACGGCGGCCTGGACTTCGGCATCGAGCGGGGAGTGAGGCAGCGATACTGCGAAAACCTGGTTGGGGCGAACGCTGGGGTCGTCACCCGACGGGCCGTCCAAGACATCGTAAAGGCCCGCGCCATCGGCGCGCACGAAGCGCCTGAAACCCTGCTTCGCCTGCTCGGCCAGGCTGGTGAATGGTTCAGGCTCTTCGCCCAGCAGGCGGGCGAAATCCACCAGGATCATGAGGGCGTTGAACCAGAGAGCGTTCAGTTCTACCGGCTTGCCCATGCGCGGCGTGACCGGGCGCCCTTCCACCCGTACATCCATCCAGGTCAACTGGCTGTCGACCGTGCCGGCGCGGATCAGGCCATCGGCGGGGTCCATCGCAATGCCGTGGCGGGTACCGCGCGCGTAGTGGCCAAGGATGTCGGCCAAGGCGTGGTAATGGCGTGCCAGAGCGGCGTGATCGTGGCTGGCGGCCACATAGGCGCGCCAGGCCTCGATGTACCAGAGTGCAGCATCGGCCGAGTTGTACTCGGGCAGCGCACCGTTTTCGGGAAAGTGGTTGGGCAGCAGACCGGCGTCGAGGTAAGCCGCCCAGCTCTCCAGTATCCGGCGCGCCTCGCCATGGCGATGGGTGGGCAACGTGAGGCCCGCCAGGGCGATGAAGGTGTCGCGGCCCCAGTCGCCGAACCAGGGATAGCCGGCGATGACCGAAGTGCCGCGCGCGCCGTCCGGCATGGGCCGCTCGGTCAGGAAGGCGCAGGCGGTCAGCACCAGTTGATTGATCCAGGCCGGGGCATCCGCCAGACAGGAAGATTGCACCTTGGCCTGGCGCAACAGGCTGGCATCATGAAATTGGCGCCGGCGCAGGGCCTCGCCGAAGTAGGGCGATGGGTCGGTCTCGAGGGAGGCGACCAAGCCCACCCATTCACCGGAATAAAGCGGCAGGTCCACCTCGCCCGCGCACAGATGGTTGTCCTGGTCGGGCAGACCGCGCGCCCGCTCCACGGGCAGGTCGAAGCGCTCTATCCAGGTCTTGTCCGCCGTGAAGCGGCCGCAGCGGCTGCGAAAACGCAGGGGCACACCTTGGGGCAGGACCACGCTCAGTTCATTCCGGCTGGCTTCGATCAAGGGATCGAACGCGCCCGCCGCGCTCTGCCCATGGTGGTCGCGGGCGTTGACCAGCAGCCGCACCGAAAGGCGCGGCAGGGCATCGTCGGCATGGCGCGACAGCAGACGCCAGGCGAGATAGACGGTGTTGGCGCCCATCTCCAGCCAGACCCGCGCCTCCAGACGCACCTCGCCGATGGCGTAGCGCCATACCGGCAGGCGGCCATCCAGGTGAAAGGATTCCAGATGCAGATAGCCGCGCGGCTCGATGGCGCCATCCGCCCAGCGGTTCGTGTGCAGCGGAATCCGTCTGTCGCCTAGATCCAGGATCGCATCGGCCTTGGCAAACACCAGCGCGCGGCCCAGCGGGGGGCTGAGCGGCGCCACCAGCAGGCCGTGATAACGCCGGGTGAGCGTGCCCGCCACGGTGCCCGAGGCGTAGCCGCCGAGGCTGTTGGCGAGCCACCATTCCCGGCGCTCGGCCTGCTCCAGGTTGTTGCAGACCTCGCGGCCAAAATGAATGAGTTGCGGGAGTGCCTGTTCCATACCGTTCTCCTAAGGAGCATGGCCGCGCGGCCCATGCTCGCGCGGGACGAAGTCGCCACGTGGCGTCAGGCGTTCTCCAACCGGGCCCGCACTTGCGCCTCGGCCGCCAGCCAGTCCTCCATCTCGAAGCCGGGCGAGAAGCCGCGTCGTTCGGCCAGGAAATAGGCCGCCTCGACGACTTGCGCCTGGAACTCGTCGGTGGACGACGGGGGTTCGCTGCTTGCGCCGGTACTGGGTCCGTTCGGCGCGGGGGGTCGGCTTGCGTGTGGTTTTCATGTCGGTCTCCTCATGGTAGGTGCGGGTGTTGATTCGTACCGCTGTCAGTTGGTCGGCGACGGCGGAGATTCCTGACAATTTTTTCGACCGATTGCTCACCCACCATTCAAATGGGCGGTTCAAGCCGCCATGAAGCGATCGCGCAACCCCGCCCACCAGCACCTTGTAGCCGATGCTGCCGCAAGTAGCACCCAGGTCGTCCACATAGACGCTGCCCAAATAGGCCTCGTCATGGTCCCGATAAAACAAGGCGTCGATTCCCTCCTGCAGCGCGGCGGAAGGCAGTGGCACGGCGAGGACGTCCATGCCCGCCGCGTAGGCGAACCGGCGGTTTCCGGCTTTGGCCAACAGGCGGGTCTGCAACGCATCCCGGTGGGTCCAGCGCACGAGCTCATGCGGGGCGCCGGCAGGTTCCGTCTCGAAAACGCTCACGTCAG
>JAJXVA010000037.1 GCA_021782435.1 Pseudomonadota bacterium | reverse complement strand
CCGGCGTCGGTCTGGTAGGCGGTGACCGCCGGCAGAATGCGAGCATCCGCTGTCGGGACATGGGTATGCGTGCCGATCACCGCCGAGACCTGACCATCGAAGGAATGACCGAAGGCCTGCTTCTCGCTGCTGGCCTCGCCGTGCACGTCGATCACGATCGCCGCCACCGTGCCGCCCAGCCGCTGGCGCGCGAGTTCGGCCGCGGTGGTGCGGAACGGGCAATCGAGCGCGTCCATGAACAGCCGCGTCATCACATTCAAGACCATAACGCGCGCGCCCGTGGTCGACGTCGCCACCACGGCGCCGCTGCCAGGCGTGCCTGGCGGGTAGTTCAGTGGCCTGATCACGCGGCGCTCGGCCTCGAGGAACGGAATGATCTCGCGCCGGTCGAAGGCATGGTTACCAAGGGTCAGGACATCGGCGCCGGCTGCCATCAAGGCGCGCGCCTGGTCTGGTGTCAGGCCAAATCCGTGGCTTGCGTTCTCGGCGTTCACGATCACGAAATCGGCGCCGAGCCGGCTGCGCATCCCGGGCAGGGAAGCGGTCACCGCGTCGCGACCGCTGCGGCCGACCACGTCACCCAGAAACAGAATGCGCATGCCATCCCTTATAGGATGCCTTGCGCCGCCGTCACCATCGCCTGATCGGTCGCGATCCAGCGCAGGGTCACATCGTGCGGTTCGACCGGAACCTGTGCCACTTCCTGGCCGGCAAATGCGCAGCCGATCGCCTGGGCCGATGGCAGCAGGCGGAGCGTCAGATCATAATATCCGGCGCCATAACCCAACCTGCGACCCTGCCGGTCGAACGCCAGCAACGGCACGAGCACGATATCGGGCGTGATGGGACGTCCCAGCGGATGGCGTGTGCCGAAAGGGCCCGCGACCAGGGCTTCACCGGGCTGCCAGGATCGGAAAATCAGCGGCTGACCCCGCGCAGGCGTCTGTGGCAGGCAGATTTCGGCGCCCGCGCCGGCAAACCAGACCAGGGCCGGCAGCGGGTCGATCTCGGACCCCATGGGGAAATATCCCGCCACTCGCCGCCCCGCCAGGGCCGTATCACGCAGCCAATGCGCGAGCACCCGGCGCAGGCCGTCGGGCGCGTCACCGCAATTCGCGTGCAGGCCGCCGCGCCGCGCCAGCGCGGCGGTGCGCAGGGCCGATTTCAGCGCCGCCTCTGAAGCCGATGGGGTGGTCATCGGGGGTTGTGGGGCCACCCTGTCCGTTGGCGTATCATCCTCCAAGAGCCTGCGTGTGCAGGTGGGCGCCAGATACCATGACCAGGGTCATGACAGAGCCAGCTCCCGGAGAATGCCTATCGGCCCCGGGGATCATGTGCCTGACGCGACGGCCAGCCCCACCCCTCACATGTAGGTGACGTTGCCTCTCAGGGGAAGCCCCGTCGCCACCGGAGCGCATGTCGGATCAAGGCTGGACCGGATCTCCCGCGAGTTTTTCCGCCGCATCGGCCAGCCGGGTCAGGGTCTCGGCCAGATGGCGGCTGGGTTTACCGGCGCGGTCCGGGACGGCGCGGCGTGGCCCCACCGCAGCGGCCTGCAGGTCGTGTAGTTCATCCGCCATAAGCAGCGCGGCCAGCACCAGCAGCTTGGACTCTCCGGTATGGGTGCCCATGGCCTTGATGCTGGCCACCCGGGACTCGACCACTTCCGCCATGGCCAGAAGCCGGTCTTCCTGGCCGTCCTCGCAGCCGACGGTGTAGGGGTAGCCGTTGATGCGGATGGTCAATTGGGCCATGCCGGGTCCTCAGGCTTCCAGCGCATCACGCACCGCGCGGATCAGGGTGTCGAGCTTTTTCAGCGCGATCGGGCTGGTAGCGGGGTTGCGGGCCGCCTCCGCCAACTGAGCTTGCCGCCCGGCGATGCGGGCTAGCGCTGCCTCGAGGCGCGCCGCCGCTGCCTCGGCTTCATCGATTTCGGTCATGACGGGTCCACTCGGTCATGCTAAGGTTTGAGCCTTAAAGCGATTACCCGTGCGGTCAAGCGTTGTCGCGTCCCGTCATCGTCACCTCCTTTGCCGAGGCCGTCGCCGCTCTGCGCAACTGGCGCGCGCCGGCCGTGCCGACGCTGCTTTCCGCGCCGGCGGCGGCGCAATTCGCGGGGGCGCTTTGGTGGCGTCGTCTGATCGATCTCGCGGCCGCGGAAACCGGTATGGCCTGTGATGACTGGCTGGATTGTGGTGACGCCCCCGGGCAGGCCATGGCAGCCCTGCGCGCCGGCTGCCGCGGCCTGGTGATTGCCCCCACGGTCCTCAGCGTGGCCCGCCTGACCGAGCTTGCGCGGGCGCATGGCGCGCATGTCGTGACCGATCGAAACGCCATTCAGACGCGGCTGCGGCCCTGAGGGGCCTTCCCATGACCCTGCGTCCTGGCTACACGCCCTGCATCGCCAGCAGCCGGAGCCGCCACCGATGCACATTTCCCCGCGGGTCAAGCAAATCCTCAGCCACTACGAAAGCGATAATCCAGGCACCCGGGCCAACCTGGCCCGCATTCTGATGGCCGGTCATCTCGGGGGCAGCGGCCATCTGGTGATACTGCCGGTCGACCAGGGGTTCGAACATGGCCCGGCCCGCAGTTTTGCCGCCAACCCGCCGGCCTATGACCCGCATTATCATTTTGCCCTCGCGATCGATGCGGGGCTCAGTGCCTTTGCCGCGCCACTCGGCATGCTGGAAGCCGGCGCGGCCAGTTTTGCCGGCGCGATACCGACCATACTCAAAGTCAACAGCAGCAACAGCCTCGCGACCGAATACAACCAGGCCGTCACCGGCTCGGTCGCGGATGCGCTACGCCTTGGCTGTTCGGCGATCGGCTTCACGATTTATCCGGGCAGTGATTTCGCATTCGACCAGATGAACGAATTGCGTGTCCTGGCCGAGGAAGCCAAGGCGGCGGGCCTTGCCGTCGTGGTCTGGAGCTATCCGCGCGGGCCGAAACTCGACAAACAAGGTGAAACCGCGGTCGATGTCTGCGCCTATGCCGCGCACATGGCGGCGCTCATGGGCGCTCACATCATAAAGGTGAAGCCGCCGACCGCGGTGCTCAGCCAGCCCGAGGCACGGAAGGTCTACGAGGCCCAGCAGGTCGATATCGGCACCCTGGCGGCACGGGTCCGGCACATCGTGCAGGCTTGCTTCGCGGGAAGGCGGCTGGTGGTTTTCTCGGGCGGGGAAAGCACCGATGACGCGGCCTTGTTCGAAACGGTGCGCGCCCTGCGTGAGGGGGGCGCCACCGGCAGCATAATCGGGCGCAACACGTTCCAGCGACCGAGGGACGAGGCGATGGCCATGCTCGCGCGGATCATTGCCATTTATCGCGATCAGAACTGACCTTTTCGTGACCTGCCGGCTTTATCTGCTGACCCCGCCCACGCTGGATCCGGTTGAATTCGCGCCGCGTCTCGCGGCGGCGCTGGATGCGGGGGATGTGGGGGCCGTACAGCTACGACTGAAACGCGCCGATGACACCGCGATTTGCCGGGCCGTGGATATTCTTCGCCCCGTTGCGCAATCGCGCGATGTCGCTTTTCTGCTCAACGACCGTCCGGATCTCGCGGTTGCGACCGGTTGTGATGGTGCGCATGTCGGGCAGAGTGACCTGGCGGCAGCCGAGGCCCGACGGGTCCTTGGGCCCGAGCGCACGCTCGGGGTAACCTGCCATGCCAGCCGTGATCTGGCCTTCACTGCGGGGGAAAGCGGCGCCGATTATGTGGCGTTCGGTGCTTTTTTCCCCTCGGCCACCAAGCCCGAAGCGGTTCCTGCCGATTTGGAACTGTTGCGCTGGTGGGTGGACTTGATGGAGCTCCCGGTGGTGGCGATCGGCGGTATCGACGCCAACAATTGCGCGAAGCTGGTTCAGGCCGGAGCCGATTTCCTGGCGGTGTCCGGAGCCGTTTGGGGAAGTCGGGCGGGACCCGACCAGGCCGTGCGGGACCTCAATGCCGCGATCGCGGCGGCGTCTCAATAGACGATTTCGCCTCGCTTGAGGGCCTCAGCCACCAGCTGCGGCAAACTGCTGGCGTTCAACCGACGGCGCGCCTCATTGAGGTGGAAGCGCACGGTGGCTTCGTGAATATTGAGGATCTCGGCAATTTCCTCGATGGTTTTTCCGCGCGCGACCCAGGTGAGACAGATTTTGGACCGAGCTGAAAGTTGGCTGGCCGGCGCCGCACTGCCGGAGGCAAACAAATCCCGCACCCGAGCGAACTGCAGATGATAGTGCAGCGCGGCGAGGGTCATCAAAGGCAGATTCTCGTCGAATTTTTCGGTCCGGTTGTCGTTGTGAGATCCCGCCAGCGACAGCGCGGCGAATGAGCCGAACGTGCCCGCGATCGGAATCGTCAGCCCCTGCCGAACATTGAAGTCCGCCGCCACACCGAAAAAAGCGCGGTGGCTGCCAGGGCCGATATCCGCAGCTTCGCCCCATCGGAACGGCAATGCCATTTTCTGAGCCGCACGCAGGACTGGGTCGATCTCGTAGTATTCGCGCTCGACATAGAGCGCCTCCCAGGCCGTGGGATAGGAGGAGTGGCCATAGCTCTCGGCGGAGCTTCGCGCGACATAGCCGAACCATTCAAAACCGTTGCGATGGACAAACCGACCCATGGCCGACTGAAGGCCGAGCTCGTCGGTCGCGCTTTGCATTTCATCACAGAGATCGGCGAAAGCTATCTGTCCGTCGTAACTCGCCACTCTCCCCAGCCTCCGAGCCCTTCCGATCGTTGAACAAAAAAGAATAGCAAGAAAGTTACGAAAAAAGTCTATTACGCGGTATAAACTTTCAAAGTCATGATCTCTTTCCGGCGTCGAGGACTCACGGCATCGTGAGAGTCCCTATCGCATTTGATAGGTGCGAGCAAGGACAAATTCGCCAATGGTATGCCGGTCAGGAAGGGGAAAAACCATGTCTGATCTGGAAGTCATTGTTTGCAACAACCGCGAGAATCTCGATCTGGTTTTGGAGATCCACAAGCTTAGATATCGCGTCTTCAAGGAGCGCCTCGATTGGGAAGTCGCTGTATCTGGTAATATGGAGATGGACCATTACGATCTGCGCAATCCGGCCTATCTGGCGTTGGTCGATCGGTCACGACAGTTGCTTGGCAGCGTAAGACTTTTACCCACGACCGGGCCGAACATGCTTGCGAATACTTTCCAGGTTCTCTTGGCCGGGCGTGATGCCCCCTGCGGCACGCATATCTGGGAAAGCTCACGTTTTTGCATCGATACAGAAAAAGCGGAGGCCGTGGTCGCGGGTGGGCTTCGCCGGGCGACACCTGCGATCATGGCGGGTATGGGCGAATGGGCGTTACGTAACGGCGTCAGTCAGATCGTCACTGTGACTGACCTGATCGTCGAACGTATTCTGCAGCGTGCTGGGTGTGCGCTCAGTCGCATTAGCGAGCCGATGCGAATCGGTAAAACCAGGGCGGTCGCCTGCCGTATCGATATTTCACCCATGCAGGTGGCCAATGTTCTTAATGCCGGCGGTCTCGATGGCCCCATGATCCGGACACCGGAAATACCCAAACGTCGGAGTGCCTAGCCATGGATGGAACCCTGCCCTCCTGCGTCCCGGCTCTCGATGTCAGCGCCGTTGCCGGGCGCATCACATCGTTTCTCGCGCGACGCCATGCCTCGGCGAATCGGCAGGGCGATGTCGCGCTCGCGGCCCGCTACGACGCCAACCTCGATACGATTTATTACGCAGCCCTGCTATTGATGATCGTCGACGGCACCGGGGCCACGCGCAGTCGGACGCAGGTTCTGGCGGCGCTCGACTCGGTTTCTGAAGTGACCGAGGATTTGCGCGACTGGATAGGGGGGCTCGTTTCATGAGCTACGATCACTGGCAATCGGATCGGGGGTGGTCAAACCGCTATGCGCCGCGGTTGCTGACCTTCCGGCGTCGGGCCAGACTTAGTGTCGTTGACTGTGCCATTTCCGCCGGGCTCGATCCTCAGGTGTATCTGCGGCTCGAGGCCGGAACGGAACCGCTCACGGCATCGAATGCGGCACGGCTCGCTACGGTGTTCAACCTACCGGTGAGCCAATTCTTCGATCCGGATTAGCCGCGCTCAGTGTTCGGAGATTGCCCGCCCGGTGGCGCTCCCGAGCACGATGCCCCCGTAGGCGGCCACGCGTCCGCTCGACCGAGGGGTGGGTGCATGCCGTTGGCCGAGACGTATCGCGCGGCCCGGGGTGGTGAGCGGCATGGCAAGCGGGGATATCCGCGGCCATGGCCGCCGGTATCGATGGGGGGGACACCCAGGACGGTGTCCCGCCGCGCCTCTGGTCGTAGCGAGAGCTGCGTCCGTCTGAGACGGACGGCTCCCGTCACGACCGTTGGGGTGGGCGGCTCAGTTTGGGTCCTTGTCGGAGCCGGCGGGGCGGTGCTTGCGCTTCTCGACGATGGTCCAGGTTATGTCGTAAGTACCGTTGTCACGCCGCGTGTTGGCGCCCGCGATCGTAATGCCTACCGGCACTGGCGATTGCTTGTAGGCCTCGGCAATGCCCTGTTCCGCCGCTTTGAGCTTGTCTGCGCTCAACTCCTCGCCGGGCGTCAGCCCCGACGCGGCGACCAGTTTATCCGTGGAGATCAGCTTATTGCCGACAAAGATTTCGGCGTGGAGCTTCGGTGCGACCGTGGTTGGCGCCAGCGTGTGCACGCCCTCATCGGTGATCGCGAAAATCACCTCGCTCTTGCCGGCCTTGGTGACGATTTTCGGGCTGACGCTGCCCTGCACGTGGTCGGCTTCCAGGACCTTCGAAATGGCGTCCCGGTCGGCCAGAATGTCGGCGACCGTCGCATGCTGACCTGGATGCTCCTTGATCACGGCCATCAACTGGTCGGTCGACACCGATTTGTTGCCAGTAATCGTTACCTTGCTGATATCGTACGTTTTCTGGGCAAAGGCGGCGGGGGCGCACAAAACGGTCGCACCCGCCAGAGCGACAATAAACCGGCTACGCATGGGGCCTTCTCCTCCCGGGACTGAACTCTGCTCGGCGCATGACGCACATTTGACCCACCCCATGCAAGACCCGTCGGTGCAAAGCCGAAATCAAATCGGTCCCGCCGATGCGTACGGCTTTCCGCGGGCATCGGGGCGGCTCCGCCCGCGCCGCGGCGGGGCGAATAAGCGCCTTCGGGTGATTTCGCCCCGCGGCGATCCGCTCTAAAGGCAGGGTCATGCCGGCCGATCCTCCGCTACTCACACTCCAGGCCATTTCGCTCACGCTCGGAACCACTCCTCTGCTCGATGGCGCCGAACTCAACCTCGGTGCCCAGGATCGCGTCGCGCTGGTCGGGCGCAACGCGTCCGGCAAATCCACCCTGCTGCGCATTGCCGCGGGCCTGGTGGCACCGGATCGCGGGCGCCGTTTCCTCCAGCCCGGGGCCACGCTGCGCTATTTGCCGCAGGACCCTGACCTGAGCGGCCATGCCAATGTGCGCAGCTTCATACAGGCGGGTCTCGCCCCCGGCGATGACCTCAACCGTGCCCGCTGGCTGCTCGAACAATTGGGTCTGAGCGGCGACGAAGCGCCCTCCCGGCTTTCCGGCGGGGAAGCGCGCCGGGCCGCACTGGTGCAGGTGCTCGCGGCCGATCCCGACCTGCTGCTGCTCGACGAACCGACGAATCACCTCGACCTGCCGGCGATCGAATGGCTGCAAACCATTCTGGCCAAGCGCCGCGGCGGGCTCATTCTGATCAGCCACGATCGTGCTTTTCTGACCGCGCTCAGCCGCGCCATGGTCTGGCTCGATCGCGGCATTACGCGGCGGCTGGATCGCGGCTTCGACCAGTTCGAGACCTGGCGGGACGAAACCCTCGACCAGGAAGCCCGCGACCAGCACAAGCTCGATCGCAAAATCGCGGCCGAGGAAGACTGGGTGAGATATGGCGTGACCGCCCGCCGCAAACGTAATGTCCGCCGCATGGCGGAACTCGGCAAACTGCGCGAAGCCCGCCGCCAGGCCACCACGCCACTCGGGCGGACCCAGTTGCAGGCCCAGGCTGGCGCGCTTTCCGGCCGTCAGGTGATCGTCGCCGATCGCATCGGCGTCGCCTTCGCTGGCCCGCCGATCATCCGCGATCTCGACGTCATTGTCCTGCGCGGAGACCGTATCGCCATCGTCGGTCCGAACGGCGCCGGCAAAACCACCCTGCTGAAACTCCTCACCGGCGCCCTGTCACCGGATACCGGCACCGTGACGCTCGGTACCGACCTGCGCATGCTGACGCTCGACCAGAGGCGCGACGCGCTCGATCCGGACCGGACAGTCGCCGAAACCCTGACCGGTGGCAGTGGCGATACCGTGCGGGTTCGTGGCACGCCGCGCCACGTGGTTGGGTATATGAAGGAATTTCTGTTCCTGCCGGAACAGGCGCGTACCCCGACACGCGTGCTCTCTGGGGGAGAAAAAGCGCGTCTTCTGCTGGCCCGCGTGCTGGCGGAGGATACGAATTTCCTAATCCTGGACGAGCCGACCAACGACCTCGACCTCGAAACGCTCGATCTGCTCCAGGAGTTGCTGGCCGACTATCCTGGCACCGTGCTGTTCGTCAGTCACGACCGTGCCTTCATCGACCGCGTCGCGACCGCTACCATTGCCTTTGCCGGGGATGGTCGGTGGGTTCTGCACGCCGGGGGCTATTCGGATATCGTGGCCCGCTCCGTGCCATCCGCAGCGGTGCCGAAATCCACCGCCGCGCCGCAGGCCAGAGCGCCGGATAAGTTGCCGGCAAAACACCCGGGGGCGGGCAAGCTCGGCTTCAAGGACCAGCATCTGCTCAGCGTGCTGCCCGGGCAGATCGCGGCGATGCGGCAGGAAATCGAGGCGCTGAACGCCGGCCTGATGGACGCCACCCTATACCAGCGCGACCCCGTCGCCTTCACCACCCTCACCGAACGCCTGGCCGCGCTCGGCACCAAGCTCGCTGCCGCCGAAGACACCTGGCTTGACCTGGAAATTCGCCGCGAGGCCCTGCAGTCCTGACGTTTCGGGCGAATAAGGCCCACAGCGATCGGGCCAGATCCTATTGAAACATTGGCGGACCCGACACGATTCGAACGTGCGACCTTCGCCTTCAGAGCAATTTAACCTGCCCTTCGACCAACTGTGATGGGTTTCGCTCCAATGCGCTATACTACTGTAATTAATAAACAAGCTGAATTTTCAGCTCGCCTGACTTACCCTCGAACACGCTCCGACTTGCGTCCAGCTGCTTACGTGGTGCTTACGCGAGAATGAGATTTTGGACGGGAGAACTCCCATGGCTAAGCTCACGAAGCGGCTCGTCGATGCCACCGAGTCCCTCGAGAAAGACTACGTTATCTGGGCTGACGAGCTATCAGGTTTCGGCCTGCGCGTGTTCGCTTCTGGCAAGTGTAGGTACGTCCTTCAATACCGCGCCTTGGGCCGCTCGCGCCGCGACACCATCGGCTTGCATGGCGTCTGGACCGCCGAAAGCGCTCGGCAGGAGGCGGAGATTCAGTTGGGCCGCGTTGCTCAGGGCGACAACCCCGCCGAGCAGCGCCAGCTCGATCACAAGGCCATCACGGTCAAGGAGCTCTGTACGCTCTACGTCAATGATCTGAACGCAGGCCTCATCTTGGGGAAGGGGGGGCGGCCTAAGAAACCGACGACCGTGGGGACGGACATCGGCCGCATCGAGAGGCACATCATATCGCTCCTGGGAACGCGCCGCGTGAAGGACCTAATCAAGGCCGACATCAACAAGGTCATGAGGGACATCATGGCCGGTAAGACGCGAGTCGCCGTCAAGACGAAGAAGCTGCGCGGCAAGGCGATCGTACGCGGCAGCGCCGGAACGGCCACGCGAGCCGTCGGGCTCCTCGGCGGTTCACCAAGGAGTTTGAGGATAAGGCGGTCCGGTTGGCGCTGAGCAGCGGCCGCACCCGGCGATCGGTCACGGAGGATCTGGGCGTTGGGCTGTCGATGCTGACCCGCTGGATCGGGCGCGGTAAAGACCGCAAGCCGGATCCGTCGCGCGGCTCGGAGCAGGCGGACCTTGCGGCCGAGCTCGAGCGGCTGCGCCGGGAGAATGAGATCCTCCGCCAGGAGCGTGAGATCCTGAAGCGTGCCGCGGCTTTTTTCGCCCGAGAGGGAAGTCGATGAGGTCCACTCTCGTTGATCAGGCGAAAGAGGAATTCCCCATGCATCGTCTATGCCGTGTCCTGGGTGTCAGCCTGAGCGGGTATATCGCCTGGAAGAACCGGCCGGCCAGTGCGCGGCAACGTCAGGACATGGTGTTGCTGACCCACATCCGTTCATCGTTCGCGTTGTCCAGCGGCACTCATGGCAGCCCGCGTATGACGCACGAGCCGCGGGACAATGGTCTGGTCGTCGGCCGCCGCAGCCAGTACTGTTCATTTGAGTATCAGGCCTTGTGAGTATCAGGCCTTGCCGAGGGCGCGTGGAGCCCAGATTTCGATGTCCGGTAGGGGCAACCGCCACGATACCGCGATGGTCGAGACGTTCTTCAAAACCCTGAAATCCGAGCTTGCATGGCCAACCGTGTTCGACCCCGCGATGAGGCCACGGAAATGATTGGCCGTTACATCGACCGCTTCCACAACCCGGCCCGACGCCACGCGGCGCTGGCTTTCATGAGCCCGGTCCAGTACGAGATGACGGTCACGGTGTGAGAAAACGACCCTCCACTTTTCCGGGGCAAGTCCAACTCGAGAACGATCCCCGAGCCCTCATCGACCCGCCAAGCCACCGCAATGACTGTCTCCGGAGCTTCCAGCGGACGGAACTCAACCCCGGGGATCGCCAAGTCCGTTACCGAAGCCTGCAGAACGGCGGCACTCAGACCAGCTTGGGCCAGAACGACGGCCATCGACCGGCCGACCGGCCGACCGAGCGACGAACCGCATAAGGCCCCGCGTCAGTGCCGGGTCTGGGCCGTCTTCCTCATCGTGGCCAACCAGGTCGCCACTGACCAGGAGTCCCGAGGCCAGCAGTTCCGGCACCGAAACACGAGCTTGTTGCGCAAGTGGGTACGCCTCCAGCAGTGCCACCGCCTTTCCCTCACGCCAGAGCGGGTCGATCGCGAGACTCGCTGAATCACGCGAGATAACGAGAACTCCGAGGTCGATGCCGTTGTGGTGCAGCGCATTCAGTTGAACCGAACTGGTCATCTCGCGGAATGTCAGCTCGACGTCGGGGAGAGCGAGCCGCGCGGCACGCAGGATGACCGCCATCTCGGCGCCCAGAGCCTCGTCACAAATGCCGATGCGCACCCTACCAATCGCGTCACGTGCGACGGCCCGGGCCGGCGCCGGCTGCATCCTCCGGCCCGCGCAGGACGCGCCGCGTCTCTGCAACAAAGCGCTCCCCGGGTCCGGTGAGCCCGACCAGCCGCTGCTGATGCCGAAGCGGCACATCAAATCCGAGTTCCGCCTCAAGCGCTGCATTCTGTCGGGTCAGCGCGGGCTGGGTCACGCCTAGTCGTATAGAGCAGAGTCACGTTGACTGGAAATAACCGGCGTGGCGAAAATAGTTGGCGCACTCGTTTGGGGAATGCGTGTGATAGCGGCCCGAGTGCGTGCCAAAGCTCGTCCATTACCCGCAGTGCCTTGGTGCGCAGTTGTGATTTAAGCTTGGCGAACGCCATCTCGATCGGGTTCAGATCCGGACTACAAGGCGGCAAAAACAGCAGTGCCGCCCCGGCAGCCTCGATCGCCGTCCGCACGCCTGCGATCTTGTGCGAGCTGAGGTTGTCCATAATGACTGTGTCACCAGGCTGCAACGCGAGAACCAGAACTTGCTCGACATAGGCAAGGAACAGGTCACCGTTGATGGCTCCGTCGATCACGCAGGGCGCCACCATGCCGTCGTGCCGCAGGCCGGCGACGAAGGTTGATATCTTCCAGTGCCCGTGCGGCACGCGATCCACCAGGCGCTGACCACGAACCGCACGGCCATAAAGCCGCATCATCGCCGTCGAAGTCCAGGTCTCGTCCAGAAAGATCAGCTTGCCGACATCGAGCTTTGGCAATGCGTCGCGCCACGCCACCAGCTTGAGCGGCACCCGACAGCGCTGCGGCCGGGCCGACAATTCACCGGTCAGACACCGCCGGCTGAGCACCTTGGAGACATAGAAAACACTGACCAGGAGTTACTGCGCAACCTGGCCCACCAAAGCACCGCCATCGAACAGCGAGAACACACGGTCGCGCAAATCCCGCCCGCAGGCCTTACCCTGCTATAACGTAAGTACGTTTTAGCGGAGTTACGTCTCGGCTACCGGGAAAATCAGGAATATGGCCGGCCGCGGTTGCGGCCGGCGGCGCGCCGGCGTTCTGGTCAAACGGTCAGATCGGCGCCGGCGCGGATGGCGATGGCGCCGCTGGGGGCGGGGGATTTCACGGCGGGCTGCGGCAGGGTGAGGCCGCCGATATGGCTGGCGAGGTCGCGGAGCAGATTGGCGGCCATTTCGGTCCATTCGCGCGTGGGGTCGACCGGGCGGGGTGGCGGCGGCGGCGTGTGGACCATGGCGGTGATGGCGGCGGCGAGGGCGGCGGGATGGGGCGCGCAGAGGCGGCAGCCCGGGGCGCCCCGCAACTGCTCGGCGAGACCGCCGACATCGGTTGCGACCAGCCAGCGCCCGGCGGCGAGACCGCAGGCGGCGACACCGCTTTGGCTGGCCTCGGTATGGGAGAGCACCAGAATATCGGCCCAGCCGAGCAGGGCGGGAATTTCGGCCTCGGGAACCCAGCGGTTCTCGACCCGGGCACCAAGGGCGGTGAGGCGGGCGAGGGCCGAGGATTCGGGGCCGGAACCGGCGACCAGCAATTCGAACCCCGGGTCTGGGCCGAGGCTCGCCACCGCGTCGGCCAGCAGGTCCAGCCCTTTGTAGGGAAGCAGGCGGCCGAAGGCGAGCAGCCGCGGCTTGCCACCGTGGGCGAGCGGCGCGGGCATGGCGGGCAGGGAAAAGGGCGGGTGGCGGGCGAGAATCAGGCGCCCAGGCGCGGCCTGGCCGGTTTGCACCAGTTGGCCGGCGACGTGCTGGGTGAGGGCGACGACCGCAGCGGCGCGGCGCGCGACGTGACGGCGTAGCCGACTTTGCAGGGGGAAGTGATCGCCGGGATGGCTTTCGGCATCATGCAGGATGGCGGCGTAGGGGATGCCGGCACGGGCGAGGGCGGAAACCATCGCGGGGTCGGTTGGCGCGGGCATGGCGCAAATGGCGAGGGCGTAGCGGGCCTGGCGGAGCGTGGCGGCGAGGCGGCGCGCGGCGAATGGCAGGGTGGGCAGGCGCAGCAGGGCCTGGGTGGTGCTGGCGTAGGTGGGAAAGGGCAGCGCGCAGACCGGCGGCGCCTCACCCCGCAGGATTTCGGCCTGGGCGGATAGCGACAGGTCCACGGTGATGCCGGGCAGACGGCGGAGGGCCGCCGCGAGTTCCGCGGCGAAACGTGGTCCGGCGCCACGTCGGCCCCAATGCCAGACCAGCAGGCGCGTCATGACCCGCCGCCGGTGACGATTTGACCCGGCAGGTTGGCGAGCGCCCGGGCCAGCGCCTCGGCGCCGAGGGCGCGGGCCGCGGACAGGCGCGCGGCCTGGCCCAGGGCATGACGGGCGGGCGGGTCATTGGCGAGATGGCGGAGCGCTGCGGCGGCATCGGCGATATCGGGTTCGGCCCAGACCGCGCCGGGGGCTTCGAACACCCCGCGCGGGTCCCGGGCGGGGACGAGGGTATAGCCGATCAGCGCGGCGCTGTTGCTGTCCATGAAATCCATGTTACCCGACCAGCCGGTTGCGACCACCGCGCGACCGAGCAGCATGGCCTGGGCCGGTACCAGACCGAACCCTTCCGAGCGATGCAGCGACAGCACGATATCCGCGGCGCTAGTCATGGCGTGCAAATCGGCGCCGGGCAACAGGCGGGTATCGATCCGGATATTGGGGCAGCCGGCGACGGCTTCCCGCAGCTTGGCGAAATCAGCCGGGAAATCGGCGATACCGGAAAGTTTGAGGACCAGAAGCCGGTCCGCGCGGTTGGCGAAGGCGGCGCGGAAGGCAGCGATGGCGCCGAGCGGATTTTTGCGCACGAATGAACTGGCGAGATTGATGATGGCGAGCACCACCACCGCGCCATCCGGCCAGCCGAAATCTTCCCGGCAGAGGGGCGCGGGGCGTGGGGGAACCGCGGCGAGCGGATGCGGCACGCGATGCACGCGACCGGGCAGCAGGGGCGCGAGGGCTTCCTGGGTGAAGCGGGAGGGCACCCAGACCTGATGGACGAACGGAACGCCAAGCCGCCACGAAGGGGGCAGGGTCGGCAGTTCCCACGCCCAATAGCCGATGACCGCGCGGCCGCGGACCCAGGCGCGCGGCAGGCGCAGCAGGGCGGCGGCGATGTGCGGGGCGTTGACATGGAAAATCAGGGGCATGCCGGGTGGCGGCGGCGCCGGATGCCCCCCGGGCGTGAGCGTCAGCGTGGGCGCCGGCAGGCCGAGCTGGGCGAGGGCCGCGGCCATCAGCCGCGCGCCTTCACCGAGGCCGGAGGCCCGGCCGATTTCGCCGATGATGGCGGCTCCGGGCGGGCGGCTTGGCGGTGGCGGACCGGGGCGCGGGGCCAGACTGGCGGTGAGCCGGGCCAGCGCCGCCCGGCGCGGTCCGCGCGGCAAGGTGCGCCAAAGCGTATGGGCGAGACCCGGCCGGGCGGATTCGTCGTCGTTTGGCAAGCGATACCGTTCCAAAAACACGCGCCCGGGTTGTGGACGCGGCGCCCCGCTATAAACTCAAGCCATGCGCCGTGAAACCGCATCCCAGCAACCACGATGGCCGGCATGAGTGTGAGTGAGGCCCCTGACCTGGCCTTTTCGGTGGCGCTCACGCCGCCGGACCTTTCGCATTGTCTGGCTGGCAATACCGGCATTGCCGGGTTTCATACGATCGTGGGCGCGGCGCCGGGGCCGCATGTGGGGATCGTGGCGCTGATCCATGGCAATGAGTTCGCCGGCGCCGCGGTGTTGGCGCAGTTGCTGCGCGACGGCGTGCGACCGGCGCGCGGCCGGCTGACGCTGGGGTTTGCGAATCTGGCGGCGTTCGCGCGGTTCGATCCGGCGCAGCCAGCCGCCTCGCGGTTCGTGGATGAGGATATGAACCGGGTTTGGGACCCGGATTTGCTGGCGTCGAACCGGCGGTCGGTGGAGTTGGACCGGGCGCGCGAGATATTGCCGCTGATCTCGGAGATGGATGTACTGCTCGATCTGCACTCGATGCTGTGGCCGTCAGACCCGCTCATTCTGTGTGGCACGACCGCGCGCGGGCGGGACCTGGCGTTGCACCTGGGCGCGGCCCCGCTGGTGGTGGCGGATAGCGGGCACGCGAGCGGACGGCGGTTGATCGACCACCCGCGGTTTGCCGACCCCATGGCCACGGCGACCGCGATTTTGCTGGAGGCGGGCCAGCACTGGCAGCCGGAAAGTGTCGACACGGCGGCGCGGGCGGTGGCAGCGCTGCTTTGTTCGCAGCGGTTGTCGGATGCCCCGCCACCATCGGGCGCCGCCCGGTTTGCCCGGGTGACCCAGGTGGTGACCGCGATGACCCCACAGTTCAGCTTCGTGCGGCATTTCCGCGGCGGCGAGGTGATTGCGGCGGCGGATACGCTGCTGGCGCGGGATGGGGATACGGAAATACGCACCCCGCATAAGGACTGCCTGCTGGTCATGCCGAGTTGGCGGGCGAGTCGCGGCCACACGGCGGTGCGCCTGGCGCGGTTTGGCTGACGGGGTGGCGCTCCCTGCCGCGAGCGGCCGTGAGGGTCAGGCCGTGCCGCCGACGGTGAGCGCCGAGAGTTTCAGCGTGGGCTGGCCGACGCCGACCGGCACGCCCTGACCC
>JAJXVA010000036.1 GCA_021782435.1 Pseudomonadota bacterium | reverse complement strand
GGATCTCTGCGGCGCCCACACCATTCCGTATATCGAGGTGCGCAACCCGACCGCGAAACTCGAACACGAAGCCACCACCAGCAAATTATCCGAGGACCAGCTGTTCTACTGCCGCCAGCGCGGCCTTGCCACCGAGGACGCGGTCGGCCTGCTGGTCAATGGCTTCTGCAAGGACGTATTGAAGGAACTCCCCATGGAATTCGCGGTCGAGGCCCAGAAGCTGCTCGCCGTCAGTCTGGAAGGCTCGGTCGGCTGATGCTCGAAATCCGCGATCTCCACGCCACCATCACCGACGCCGAGGGCCGGTCGCTGGAAATTCTCCGCGGCATCGACCTCGCCGTGCCCGATGGTGAGGTCCACGCCATCATGGGCCCCAACGGGGCTGGTAAATCCACCCTCGCCCATGTCCTGTCGGGCCGGGACTTCTACCAGGTCACCGCCGGCAGCGCGGTGCTCGATGGGGTCGATCTGCTCGCCATGGCGCCCGAGCAGCGCGCCGCCGCCGGGTTGTTCCTGGCCTTCCAGTATCCGGTCGAATTGCCCGGTGTCGGCAACGCGCATTTCCTGCGCACAGCCCTCAACGCCCAGCGCCGCGCGCGCGACCTACCCGAGATCGACGCGGTCCAGTTCCTCAAGCTCGCCCGCGCCGAAATCAAGCGTCTCGCCATGCCCGAGGACATGCTGAAGCGCCAGGTCAATGTCGGCTTCTCGGGTGGCGAGAAAAAGCGCAACGAGGTGCTGCAGATGGGCCTGCTCCGCCCCCGCCTCGCGGTGCTCGACGAGACCGATAGCGGCCTCGACATCGATGCCCTGCGCATCGTCGCGGAAGGCGTCAACGCGCTCCGCGGCCCGCAATTCTCGGCGCTGGTCATCACCCATTACCAGCGCCTGCTCGACTACATCGTGCCGGACCGGGTGCACGTGCTCGCCGCCGGCCGCATCGTCCGCTCCGGCGGCCCCGAACTCGCCCGCCAGCTCGAGGTCGAGGGCTACGCCGCCATCGAACAGGCGGCCTGACGCCATGGTTGCCGCGTCCGGAACCGGGTTTGCCCTGCCACCCGCCGCCTCCGCCGCCGCGCGGGCCGCGGCGGCGCATTTTCAGCGCCTCGGCCTGCCCACCCCCCGCGCCGAGGCCTGGAAATACACCAATCTGCGCGGCCTCGGCGCGGTCGATTTCGCGCCCGCCGCGCCCTCATCCGCGCCGCTGCCCGACCTGCCGGTGCTCGCCAGCCTGCCCGGTCTGCCCCGCCTGGTGTTCGTCAACGGCCATCACCGCCCCGATCTGTCCAATGTCGCGCCCGGTCCCGCCGGCCCCGGCGCCCCCGCGCTCGCCCGTCCCGAGCGGGACGCCTTCGCCGCGCTCAACACCATGTTCGCGACGCCTTCGCCGATCGTGGTTCCCCCCGGGCACGACGCGGGCACGGTGCTGCGCCTCTCCCTCACCCTCGCCGGGTCCGACCCGATCGCCGCCCATCCCCGCCAGAGCCTTACGCTCGGCGCCGGCGCGCGCCTGACCCTGCTCGATGTTTCGGCGGGCACGGGCGCCTATCTGCACAACGAGGTGCTCGAAATCGCGCTCGGCGCTGGCGCCCACCTCACCCATCTGCGGCTCCAGGAGGGCTCGGCGGCGGCGTTCGCCATCACCACCCTCTACGCCGACCTCGCCGAGGGCGCCGGCTACGACGCGCTTAGCTTCACCCTCGGCGCCGCCCTGTCGCGAACCGAGGCGCATGTGGCGCTGAGCGGCGCCAAGGCCCGCTTCACCTTCGACGCCGCCCAGGCGCTCACCGCCCACCAGCACGGCGACATCACCACCGTGCTCGCGCATGACGCGCCCCAGGGCCGCTCGCGCCAGACCATCCGCAACGTGCTCGCGCAATCCGCCCGCGGCGTGTTCCAGGGCCGCATCGATGTCGCCCGCGCCGCCCAGAAAACCGACGGCTATCAAATGAACCACGCCCTGCTGCTGTCCGCGAACGCGGAAATCGACAGCAAGCCGGAATTGCGCATCAACGCCGATGACGTGAAATGCAGCCATGGCGCGACGGTCGGCGAACTCGACGCCGACCAGATTTTCTATCTGCGCAGCCGCGGCATCCCCGAACCCGAGGCCCGCGCCATGCTCATCCGCGGCTTCCTCGCCGAACCCCTGGCGGCGATCGCGGAGGCGCCCATCCGCGCCGTGTTCGACGACGCGCTGGCGCGCGCCCTCACGGGCCTGACCGCATGAACCAGATCCGCCCAACCAGCCCCGACCTTGCCCGCTACCGCGCCGATTTTCCCATTCTCGGGCAAACCGTCCATGGCAAGCCCCTGGTCTATCTCGACAGCGCGGCCTCCGCCCAGAAGCCCGAAGCCGTGATCGCGGCCATGGTCCACACCATGCGCGCCCAATACGCCAACGTGCATCGTGGCCTGCACGCGCTCAGCGAGGCCGCGACCGAAGCCTATGAACAAACCCGCGATGTCGTCGCGCGGTTCCTCAACGCGCCCGACCGCGCGGAAATCGTTTTCACCCGCAACAGCACCGAGGCCATCAACCTCGTGGCCCACAGCTACGGCGCCCTGCTCAAGCCCGGCCAGGCGGTGCTGATCTCCGAGATGGAGCACCACGCCAATATCGTGCCGTGGCAGATGCTGCGCGATCGCGCCGGCATCGCGCTGCGCGTCTGCCCGATCACCGATGCCGGCGAACTCGATCTGGACGCCCTCGAGGCCCAACTCGCCGACGGCCGGGTGGGCCTGGTCGCCCTCACCCACATGTCCAACGTGCTCGGCACCATCACCCCCGCCCGCCGCATCGCCGATCTCGCCCATCGCTATGGCGCCCGCGTGCTGTTCGACGGGTCGCAGGCGGTGGTCCATCAGACGGTCGATGTCCAGGCGATCGACGCCGATTTCTACGTATTCACCGGCCATAAGCTCTATGGCCCGACCGGCATCGGGGTGCTCTGGGGCCGCCACGCGCTGCTCGATGCCATGCCCCCCTTCCTGGGCGGCGGCGACATGATCGACACCGTCACCCTGGCCCGCGCCACCTGGGCGCGGGTGCCCCATAAATTCGAGGCCGGAACGCCCCCCATCATCGAGGCCGCGGGGCTCACCGCCGCCATTTTCTATCTCCAGGCCATCGGCCAGGACGCCATCGCCGCCCACGAGGCGGCCCTCACCGACCATGCCCTCACCCGGCTCGCGGAAATTCCCGGCCTCGACGTGATCGGCCGCGCCCGGCACCGCGGCGGTGTCGTCAGCTTCACCCTCGCCGGTGTCCACGCCCACGATATCGCGACCCTGCTCGACCGTCAGGGCATCGCGGTGCGGGCCGGCCACCACTGCGCCGAGCCGCTGATGCACCGGCTCGGGCTCGGCAGCACCGCGCGCGCCAGCTTCGCGCTTTATACCACCCACCAGGAAATCGACGCGCTGGTCGCGGGCCTGCACCGCGTGCGCGCGCTGTTCGCATGACCGACCCCGAAACCTTCTACCGCGACACCGTGCTGGCCCACAGCCGCGCCCCGCGCCACGCCGGCGCGCCGCCCCGCGTCGATGCCAGCGGCCACGCCGAGAGCCGGCTTTGCGGCGATGCGGTCGATGTCTTCCTGATGCGCCATCCCGATGGCACCCTGGCCCGCATCGGCCACCGCGCGGAAGGGTGCGCCATCAGCATCGCCGCCGCCGATCTGATGGCCGAAACTCTCTCCGGCCAGACCGACGACCAGGCCCGCGCGACGTCCGGCGCCTTTCAAACCATGCTGACCTCCGGCGTGCCCCACCCCGCCCTGCCGCCGCATCTGCACGCGTTTGCCGGGCTGGCCGCCTATCCCGCCCGCCGCGGCTGCGCGCTGCTGCCCTGGCAGGCCCTTGCCACCGCGCTTGGCCACGGACCCCGGACATGACCGAAATCGACACGCCTGAAACCCGCGCCGCTTGGACGCCCGAGGGCGAAACGGTGCCCAAACCCACCGAGGACGCGGTGATCGATGCCATCGCCACGGTCTATGACCCGGAAATTCCGGTCGATATCTACCAGCTCGGCCTGATCTACGCGGTCGAAATCGATGATGCCGGCGCGGTGCGCGTGGAAATGACCCTCACCGCGCCTGGCTGCCCCAGCGCCCAGGAACTGCCCATCATGGTGCAGGATGCGGTGCAATCCGTCCGCGGGGTCACCAAATGTGATGTCGAAGTCGTGTGGTCCCCCCCCTGGGACCCCAGCCGCATGAGCGAGGAAGCGCGGCTGCAACTGAACATGTATTGAAATCAGGCGATTGCTCATGTCCGAAGTTCAAACGCCGCCAGCCCGGCCCGTCCGCGCCCTGCCGCCGCCGATCCACCTGACCGAGCGCGCCGCCGCCCGCCTGCGCCAGCTTTACGCCACCGGCCAGCAGGGCAGGCTGCTGCGCATCGGGGTCGGTACCAAGGGCTGCTCGGGCCATTCCTACGACATGTCCTGGGTCGAAGCCCCCGGCCCGGGCGACGAGACCGTCACCGAACACGGCGCGACCGTGGTCATCGACCGCAAGGCCATCCTGTTCCTGCTCGGCACCGTGATGGATTACGAGGTCCAACAGCTCGAATCCGGCTTCACCTTCCGCAACCCGAACGAAAAAGGCCGCTGCGGCTGCGGCGAGAGTTTTCACGTCTGAGCAGCCCGCGGCGACCGACCCGGAGCCAGCCCCGGTTCCAACTCAGGGGCCGACCCGTGACCCAACCCTGTGCTCAACCCTCTGCCCAACCCTGGGGCCGGTTCCGGGGAGCCTGAACGCGAAAATCCGGCCATCGGCGGGCACGTAGAGCCGGCCTTCGGCAACCAGCAGGGTCGAGAAATGCGGCACGCGCGCGGCAAGCGGCGCGCTCTGGTAAAGGGGTTTGCCGGTCACGCCATCGAAGGCGTGCAGGCGCTCGTCGCCCTCGGCGCCGGTCGCCCATATGATCGGGGATCGGCCGGGCGCGCCCTCGGTGACGATCGGGCTGCCGAACCCGCGCAGGCGCGCGCACCAGGCCTGGCGCAGCGCCGGGCCGCCATGCGAGGCGGTCAGCGCCAGCGCGGTCAGCCCGCCCGGCCCAGGGCAGTTCCGCCCCGGGTCCGGCATCACCACATAGCGCGTCGGACCCACCCCGTAGGTCGCGGTCGAACCGCGCAATTCGGTGTCGGAAACCTTCCGGGTCAGCAGCGCCGGGGCCAATCCCGGCAGATGGTCGCGGTCCAGCACATAGGCCTTGCCATCCTTGCCCAGCGCCAGCACCAGAGACCCGGGGTGGCTGCCGGGCAGGTCGATCAGCGTCGGGTTGACGCCGCCGATATCGAGGTCGGTCGCATCCAGATCCCGCCAGTTTTCCGGCACGAAATAATCCGGCCGGGCCAGGTCGGGCGTGAACCGCAGCACCGCTTCGCCGCCCGCCCAATCCGCCGCGCCCTCGGTATTGCCCGTGACGACATATAAAAACCGCCCGTCCGACACGAGCGCGCCCGGGCTCCAGATACCGCCTTTGGTGGCCCCCCCGGTGGTCCCCCCGGTAGTCCCCCCGGTGGTCTCTCCGGTAGTCCAGGCGGCGGTCACCCGCGGCTTTGTCGTGCTGACCGCGGCGATAATTCCATGATAGGGGCCGCAATCCCCGACATAACCGCCGAACGCGATGAAAACATGGCCGCCGAGGCGCTGAAGCGCGGTGCGGTTTTCCTGCAACCCATCGTCGAACCGGACCCCGAGCTTTGCCAGCCCCGCGCCCAGCGCCACCGGAAATCCGGGCAGCACCGCGCCGTCGCGCAGGTCGAGCCCGAACAGAACATGGCGCTGGCCGCCCGCGGTCGCGAGCACCGCGTCGGCATAGAGCCGCCCGCGGCGCGCATCGATCACCGGGGTGCCGGTAATGCCCACGGGGTTGATATTGCCGCACAGGCCGTCGCGCCTGGCCGGGGGCCCGAGGCGGCTTTGCCACAGCGTGCGGCCGGTCACGGCATCGAAAGCGGCGACCACATTGGCCTCCGAGGCGGCGATCACCATGCCATGGCTCGCGCCGGGCGCGCGCCAATAGAGCGGCTGGGCATTCAGCAGGCCGGGCAGGGTGGCATCGAAGCTCGGGTCGGGGCGGGTGTCGGCGACATTGGCCGGGCTCAGCCCCGCCACCGGAAACACCCCGTCATGGCGCGGCGTGCCATGAAAATCCGTCACCGCATCCCCCGCGCGCGCGGGTGGGGGTGTCCGCGCGGGCGCGGGCGCGGCGGCAAGGCCGAGCCAGGCGGCGGCCAGTAACGCGGCGCGGGCCAGGTAGGTGGAAGCCAGGCAGGCGGAAGTCGGGGCGGCGCTTGTCGGGGCGGGGGTCATGGCAGCACCCGGTGCAGTTTGAAGGCCAGCACGCCATTCCTGGCGGGCAGGTAAAGCCGGTCCTCGGCCACCAGCGGGGCCGAGAAATGCGGCACCGGCGCCGGGGTGGGGTCGCTCACGTAAAGCGCCGCGCCGGTGGCCCCGTCATAGGCGCGCAGGCGCTCATCGCCCTCGGCGCCGAAAATCCACACCACCGGCCGCCCGCCGCGCGCGCTCACGGTCACGATCGGCGCGCCGCGGCCATCGATCTCGTGGCACCAGGCGGTGCTCACCGCCGGCTTGCCGTGCCGGTCGGTGTGCACGCGCAGCGCCACGATGCCGTCCATGCCGGCGCAATCGTGGCTGTGGGCGTTCACCACCACCATCGTATCCTTGCCCAGGCGGAATTTGGCGGTGGCGCTGCGGATAGGGTCCGGGGAGACGTCGTGCTTCGCCAGGGGCTGGCTGATGCCGCCCAGATGCCGGCGGTTGAGCAGATAGGCGGCGCCGTCCTTGCCCAGCGCCAGCAGCAGTTTCGGGGTCGGGGTATGGGGGGCATCGATCAGGGTCGGGTTGACCCCGCCGAGATCGAGGTCGCCGGTATCGAGCTTCTGCCAGTTTTCCGGCACGAAATAATCCCGCGGCTTGAGGTCGCGGCTCAGCCGCAGCACCGCCTCGCCCCCCCCCCAGGTCGTGGCATGTTCGGTATTGCCGGTCGCCACATAGAGGGACGTCCCGTCGGAGACGATCCCGGCCGGATTCCAGATACCCCCCTTCACCGCCGCCGTGGACCAATAGGCGGCCACGCGCGGCGCCTTGCCGGTATCGATGCCGACCACCACGCCATGATAGGGGCCGCAATCGCCGCTATAGCCGCCGAAGGCGACGTAAACGCGCCCGCCCAGGCGGGTCAGCGCGACCCGGTTCTGTTCCACCAGGTCGTCGAACTGGCCGCCGAGCGCCCGCACCCCCGCCCCGATCGGCAGTGGGTAGCCGGGCAGCATGTGGCCATCGGTCATCGACAGCGCGACCAGGTATTGGCGCTGGCTGTGCGCGGCGCCGATCACCGCGTCCAGGTACAGCACCCGGTGGGCCGGATCGAGCACACCGGTCGCGGACACCCCGACCGGGTCGATATTGCCGCACAGGTCCTGGCGGGTGCCGGGTGGCCCGAGCGTCACCCGCCACAGCGCCTGGCCGGTCACCGCGTCCAGCGCCGCGACCTCGTTCTTCTCGCTGGCCACGAACAGCAGGCCGTGCCGCGCGCCGCGTGGCCGCCAATAGAGCGGCTGGACATTCACCCACCCCGTCATGTGCGCCCGAAAACGCAGGGCAGGGGCCGTGGCGGCGGGGTTCAGGCGCGGCACGATGAAGGCGCCGGCGCGGTCCCGTCCGGCATGAAACCCCGCCTCCACCCGCGGGTTCGTCCGGTTCGCGGCGGGGGGCGCGGCGCCGGCGGCAAGAATCGCCAGCACAAGAGGGGCGCTGCCAAGACGTGACATTCCGGCTTCATCCTTTTCGCGGGCGTGGTCGCTGCCCTATATGCGGATATGGCGTTTCGGTCGATCTATGCCCAGGGCTTCCTGCGGGTGGCTGCCTGCACCGTGCCCGTGGTGCCGGCGGACCCCGCCGCCAATGCCGCCGCCCTTGTGGCCGAGGCCAGGGCGGCCCACCGCGAGGGCGCGGGGCTGGCGGTGTTTCCGGAACTGGCGCTGAGCGGCTACGCGATCGACGACCTGCTGTTGCAGGATACGCTGCTCGATGCCGTCCGCCAGGGCCTCGCGCGGGTGCTCGCGGCCAGCCACGACCTGCTGCCGGTGCTGGTGGTCGGCGCGCCGCTGCGCCATGCCGGGCGGCTCTACAATTGCGCGGTGGTGCTGCATCGCGGCCGGGTGCTCGGCGTCGTGCCCAAGACCTACCTGCCCAACTACAGGGAATATTACGAGAAGCGTCATTTCGCCTCGGCCGAGCGGGCGCCGCGCGGCACGATCCGCCTCGCCGGCCAGGACGCGCCGTTCGGCCCAGACCTGCTGTTCACCGCCGAGGATCTGCCCGGGTTCACCCTGCATGTCGAAATCTGTGAGGATATGTGGGTGCCGGTGCCGCCCTCGGGTCCGGCGGCGCTGGCGGGGGCGACGGTGCTGGCCAATCCCTCCGCCAGCAACATCACCATCGGCAAGGCCGCCACCCGCGCCCTGCTCTGCGCCAGCCAGTCGGCGCGCTGCCTCGCGGCGTATGTCTATGCCGCCGCCGGCGCCGGCGAATCGACCACCGATCTCGCCTGGGATGGTCAGGCGGCCGTGTTCGAGGCCGGCGAAACCCTGGCCGAGACCGAGCGCTTTCCGCACGTCGCGAGCCGCGCCATCGCCGATATCGACCTCCGGCGCCTGGTCAATGAGCGCGTGCGCCAGGGCACGTTCGACGACAATCGGGCCGCGCTGAACCCGCAATTCCGCGCCATCGGCTTCCGTCTCGATCCGCCCGCGGGCGATATCGGCCTGCGCCGCCCGGTGGCGCGGTTTCCCTTCGTCCCCTCGGACCCCGCCCGGCTCGACCAGGATTGCTACGAGGCCTATGCCATCCAGGTGGCGGGGCTCGCCCAGCGCCTCCGCGCAAGCGGCATTTCGCGGGTCGTGATCGGCGTCTCCGGCGGGCTCGATTCCACCCAGGCGCTGCTGGTCGCGGTCCGCGCCTTCGACCGTCTCGGCTTCGACCGCGCCGATATTCTCGCGTATTTCATGCCCGGGCCGGCGACCGGGCCGGCCAGCGCTGCGCGCGCGCGCGCGCTGATGGAGGGTCTGGGCGTCACCGCGCGCAGCCTCGACATCACCCCGACCGCCGACCTCATGCTGGCCACGATCGGCCATGCCTCGGCCTCCGGCCAGGCGGCCTACGATATCACCTACGAAAACGTCCAGGCGGGGCTGCGCACCGACTACCTGTTCCGGCTCGCGAACCAGCATGACGGCCTCGTCATCGGCACCGGCGACCTCTCGGAACTGGCGCTGGGCTGGTGCACCTATGGCGTGGGCGACCAGATGTCGCACTACACGGTCAATGCCGGGGTGCCCAAAACCCTGATCCAGCACCTCATCCGCTGGGTCTGCGCGCATGAGGCGCCGCCCGCCGCCCGCGCCGCCCTCACCGATATTCTGAGCGCCGAGATCACCCCCGAGCTGGTCCCGGCGGGGTCCGGCGCGGCCGCCGGCACCGAGGCCCGGATCGGCCCCTACGCGCTGCACGATTTCGCCCTGTATTACACGCTGCGCCACGGGTTTTCCCCGGCGCGGATCGCGTTCCTGGCCGAACACGCCTGGGCCGATCCTGCCCGCGGTGCCTGGCCCGAGCCCTATCCGGCGGAGGCGCGGGTGGCCTACACTCTGGGGGAAATCCGCCACTGGCTCGCGGTGTTCCTGCGCCGCTTCTTCGCGCAATCGCAGTTCAAGCGCTCGGCGCTGCCCAACGGGCCGAAAGTCAGTCAGGGCGGCGCGCTATCCCCGCGCGGGGATTGGCGCGCCCCCTCGGATGGCAGCGCCAGCGCCTGGCTCGCGGCGCTGGCGGAAATCCCCGAGCAATGACCGCTGCGGCGCGCGCTCAGGCCGCCTTGCGGTAGGTTTCCGCCATCGCCGGCAGTGGCAGCGGCTTGATGCGCTCGGCCTGGCCGGCGCAGCCGAACGCCTCGAACCGCTCGCGGCACAGCACGCGGGTCGCCGTCAGCGCCTCGGCCAGGAATTTCCGCGGATCGAATTCATCGGGCTTGGCGAACATCAGGCGCCGCATCGCCCCGGTCATCGCCAGGCGGATATCGGTATCGATATTGATCTTGCGCACGCCGCTCTTGATGCCTTCCTGAATTTCCTCGACCGGCACGCCGTAGGTCTCCTTGATCGACCCGCCATTGGCGCGGATGATCTCCAGCCATTCCTGCGGCACCGAGGACGACCCGTGCATCACCAGGTGGGTGTTGGGAATGCGCGCGTGAATCTCGCGGATGCGCTGGATCGCGAGGATGTCCCCGGTCGGCTTGCGGGTGAATTTATAGGCGCCATGGCTGGTGCCGATCGCGATCGCGAGCGCGTCGACCCCGGTCGCGGCCACGAACTCGGCGGCCTGCTCGGGGTCGGTCAAGAGCTGGTCGTGCGACAGAATGCCCTCGGCGCCCGATCCGTCCTCCTCGCCGGCCATGCCCGATTCGAGCGAGCCGAGCACCCCCAGCTCCCCCTCCACCGACACACCCACCGCGTGCGCCGCGCGCACCACGGCGCGGGTGACCTCGACATTGTAGTCGTAGCTCGCGGGGGTTTTCATATCGTCCTTGAGCGAGCCGTCCATCATCACGCTGGTAAAGCCCATGGCGATGGCGCTGTCGCAGACCTTGGGGCTCGCGCCATGGTCCTGGTGCAGCACGATCGGCAGGTGCGGCCAGGTTTCCACCGCCGCCCCGACCAACGCCTGCAGGAATTTCTCGCCGGCATATTTGCGCGCGCCGGCCGAAACCTGCACGATCACCGGGCTTTTGCAATCGTCAGCGGCCAGCATGATGGCGCGGATCTGTTCGAGGTTATTGATGTTGAAGGCGGGCACGCCGTAGCCGTTTTCGGCTGCGTGGTCGAGCAGTTGGCGAAGCGATATCAAGGCCATGGAGTCACCTGTCGGACGAGGTTGCGGGAAGCGGCGCCGGGCCGCGCGGTCGAGGCATCAGAACGAGCGTTTCTTGCGGTCCATGAGCTGCCAGATCATCGGCGTGAAAATCAGCTGCATCGCCAGCGCCATCTTGCCCCCCGAGCACACGATGGTGTTGGCGCGCGACATGAAGCTGCCGTGCAGCATGGACAGCAGATACGGAAAATCGATCCCGCGCGGGTTGCGGAACCGGATCACCAGCATGCTTTCATCGGCGGTCGGAATATCCCGGGCGATGAACGGGTTCGAGGTATCCACGATCGGCACGCGCTGGAAATTGACATGCGAATTGGTGAATTGCGGACATATGTAATTCACGTAATCGGGCATGCGGCGCAGGATGGTATCCACCACCGCCTCGTGGCTGTGGCCGCGGGAAATCTTGTCGCGGTGCAGCTTCTGGATCCATTCGAGGTTGATCGACGGCACCACGCCCACCAGCAGGTCGACATGGCGCGCCACGTCCACCTCCTCGGTGCGCACACCGCCATGCAGCCCCTCATAGAACAGCAGGTCGGTGCCGCCCGGCAGATCCTCCCACGGGGTGAAGGTGCCGGGCGACTGCTTGTAGGGGGCGGCCTCGTGCTCGCTGTGCAGATATTTGCGCACCCGGCCGCTGCCGCATTCGCCATAGGCCGCGAATAATTGTTCCAGCTCCGCGAACAAATTCGATTCCGGCCCGAAATGGCTGAAGGTCGTGTCACCCGCCTTGTGCCGCTCGGCCATCAGCCGGCGCATTTCCAGCCGGTCGTAGCGATGGAACGCGTCGCCCTCGACATAGGCGGCGTTGACCCCCTCGCGCCGGAAAATCTGGGTGAAGGTGTTCATCACGGTCGTGGTGCCGGCCCCCGAGGACCCGGTGATGGCGATGATGGGATGCTTGACGGACATGCGCGCTTTCAACCTGAACGGAACAGGGAACGGGTGTTGAACAGGGGAGTCTCGAACCGGGTGTCCTCGCCGCGATCATAGAGCGCGTGGTAATGCTCGATCCGCTCCACCTCCTCGCGCGAGCCGAGAATGATGCCGGTGCGCTGGTGGATGTGATCGGGCATGATATCGAGCAGCCGCGCCCGCCCGTTGGAGGCGAGCCCGCCCGCCTGTTCGACCAGGAAGGCCACCGGATTGGCCTCGTAGAGCAGCCGCAGCCGGCCCGATTTGGCGGGCTCGCGGGTGTCGCGCGGATACATGTAAACCCCGCCGCGAATCAGGATGCGGTGCACCTCCGCCACCACCGAGGCGACCCAGCGCATGTTGAAATCGGTTCGCCGCACGCCCTCGGCGCCTTCCACGCATTCCTCGACATAACGCTGGATCGGCGGCTCCCAGTATTTGCCGTTCGAGGCATTGATCGCGAATTCCTGCGAGCTCGGCGTCACCGTCATGCGCGGATGGGTCAGGGTGTAGGCACCGATTTCCCTATCCAGTGTAAATCCGTAGACCCCGTCACCGAGCGTCACCACCATCATCGAGACCGGGCCGTACATCGCATAGCCGGCGGCCACCAGGTTGCGCCCGGGTTGCAGGAAATCCGCCGCCGACAGCTCCGCGCCGGGGTCGGACGCGTGCAGAATGGCGAAAATCGTGCCGCAGGTCACATTGATGTCGAAATTGGCCGAGCCGCTGATCGGGTCGAACATCAGCAGATACTCGCCCTTGGGATAGATCTGCGGTATCGGGTAGATTTCCGACAGTTCCTCGGACAGCATCCCGCGCAGCTGTCCGCCCCATTCGCAGGTCTCCACCATCAGGGCATTGGCCAGCACATCGAGCTCGGTCTGGACCTCGCCATGGATGTTGATGCCGTGCGGCGGCACCGATTTCGGCGGTTGCAGGGCGCCCCGCGCGGCGGCCACGTCGATATATTTGCAGGCGGTCTGCACATCGTTCAGCAACGCCGCCAGTTCTCCGCCGTGCACGCCGGTCGCGCGCAGCGCCTCGATGATGAACCGGCTGAATGTCTGCCCCTTGAGTGCCACCGTCCCTCCCTTTCCTGTGCCTATGCCACAGGCGCATAGCTATGCGACCGGAAGCGCTTGGCAACCGCGGTCTTGCTTTGGCCGTCGCCGCGTGACGCATTCTTAGGTCGATTTCGGTCGGCTGGCGCAAGAAAAACCGGGCCCCGCGACACGAATCCCCCCATCGGTAGCGGCGATGCGACACCGGCCGCGCCCGCCCCCGGGTCGTTGCGCCGCAGCAACGCCCCCCACTCGCGTCCCACCCCTTCGGCGCACGTCATCCGCCGCTTTGCCCGCCGCCCCGGATCGCGGCTAGGCTGACCAGGCGGGGTGACCCGCGTATCGGACAAGGAAGATGGCGTGGCCGGCAGCCAGGATTTCGTCGACGATCCGCGCAACGCGGCGGTCAAGGTGTTCGTCAACGGCGCTATGGTCGCGCGCGACGCCGCCACTGTCTCCATTTTCGACAGCGGCTTCGGCATGGGTGATGGCGTCTGGGAAGGGTTGCGCCTGCATCGCGGCCGGCTGCTGTTCCTCGAGGCGCATCTCGACCGGCTGATGGCGGGGGCGGCGCGGCTGCGCATCGCCGGGCTCACGCGGGCGGCGCTGGTCACGGCCCTGCGCACCACCTGTGCCGCCAACGCCATGACCGATGGCGCGCATCTGCGCCTGATGGTCACGCGCGGCCGCAAGGCCACCGTCAACCAGGACCCGCGCAACGCGCTCGGCACCCCCACCCTGGTCGTCACCGCCGAATACAAAACCCCCGCCCCGCGCCCGCCCGGCTGGGGGCTCAGCCTCGCCACCGTGCCCACGCGCTGCTCGGGGCCGGACATGTTCGACATGCGGCTCAACACCCATAGCCGGGTCAACCTCATTCTCGCCCTGTGGGAAGCCATCGATTTCGGCGCCGACGAGGCGCTGATGCTCGACCCGCACGGCGCCATCGCCAGTTGCAACGCCACCAACCTGTTCTGGGTCAAGGGTGGGGAAATTTTCACCAGCACCGGCGCCTACGGCTTCAACGGCATCACCCGCGGGCACGTCATCGCCCTCGCCCGGGAAAACAAAATTCCCCTGACACTCGGGAGCTTCCCGCCATCCGCCATAAAATCGGCGGATGAAGCCTTCCTCACCGGCACCATGGGCGGCATCACCCCGGTCGCCATGGTCGACCGCCACGCCCTCAAGCCATGCCCAGGCCCGGTCACCGCGCGCATCGATGCGCTCTACAGCGACCTCAAAAACCAGGACGCGGCGCACGGGGAGGTGGCATGACCCGCGATATTCTTCGCATCGCCATGTGGTCCGGGCCGCGCAACATCTCGACCGCGATGATGCGCGCCTTCGGCAACCGCGCCGACACCCAGGTCATCGACGAGCCGTTCTACGCCGCCTGGCTCGCACGCAGCGGCGCCGACCACCCGATGCGGGAAGCGGTGCTCGCCGCCCAGCCCACCGACCCCGCGCGCGTCGCCGCCATCCTGCTCGGCCCCGTGCCCGCCGGCAAATCGGTATTCTACCAGAAGCACATGGCCCATCACATGACACCGGACATGGATCCGGGCTGGATGGCGTCCTGCCGCCACGCCTTCCTGATCCGCCCCCCCCACGAGGTGCTGGCCTCCTACACCAAGCGCCGCCAATCGGTCACTCTGGCCGAGATCGGAATTGTCCAGCAGGTGGAATTATTCGACCGCGTCGCGCGGGCCCATGGCCACGCGCCGCCGGTGCTGGCGGCCGACGACGTGCTGGCCAACCCCGAAGCCACGCTCACCCGGCTCTGCGCCGCGCTCGGCCTCGGCTTCGACCCCGCCATGCTCACCTGGCCCGCCGGCCCGCGCGAAACCGACGGCGTCTGGGCCCCGGTCTGGTACGACGCGGTCGCGGCCTCCACCGGCTTCGCCCGACCCGGCCCGCCGATCGATAAAAATTCCCTAACCCAGGACCTGCGCGCGCTCGCCGACCAGGCCGAACCCTATTATGCAAGGCTTGCCGCCCACAGAATTTAGAGCGCGATCAGACCCGAGGCGATCCGGCTCTAGGCCCCGGTCATTTCCCGCAGCCTTGCGCCGATCCGCGCGTCGCACAGCGCCATGAATTCCCCCACCGGGTCGTAATTCGGCATCAGCCGCCGCAGCGTCGCGTCCTGATGGGTGGCCGGGTGGGTGTAGATCTCGCTGCGTCCTTCGGGGATGTGCGGCAACAGGCGCTGCCACGCCCGCGTATCCATGTGCCCGCTCCAGCGCAGGCCGAACACCTGGTCATCGACCGCGAGCCCCGCGTTTTGTGCCGCGCGCCGCAGCCAGCGGCTCCAGGCGAACAAGGCACGCGCGCCCGGGGCAGGGGGGGCGCCACACGCCGCCAGCACATCTTGCGGCTCCGCCGGCACCCGGATCCGCGCCGCGCCCGCCCGCGCCGCGCCGGCAATCGCGAGCCGCCCGACCACCGGGTGCAAATGCATGTGCTTATGCGCATCGACATGGGAAAGCGCGAGGCCCGTCGCGGCGAAGGAAGCGAACTGCGCGTCGATCTCGGCCGCGAGTTGCCGCCGGCATGCGGGCGAGAAAAAATACCGAAAGCCGCGCGAAACCTGGTCCGAACCGAACCAGCCGGCCTCATCCACGAGGTCGGGCAGGGAAGCGTGCCCCAGCACCGAGCTTCCTTCCACCAGCACCAGGTGCAGCCCCACCTGCAAGCCGGGCAGGCGCCGCGCGCGCGCCACCGCATCGGCCGCCGCCTCGCCCGCGACCATCAGGCTCGCCGAGGTCCGCCCCCCTTCGGGGTGAGGCACACGTCCACATTCGTCGTGGCGTCGATACGCAGCAAGAGGTTGGTGTGGAACGCGGATTTCCCTCAGGCGGCCTGCTTCTGGCTCTGGCGTTCCTTGAGGAAGGCGAAAAATTCCCGCCCTTCCCGCAGGCGCCGCACCAGCATCTGCCGGTCGGTCAGCATCTCACCCACGATCG
>JAJXVA010000229.1 GCA_021782435.1 Pseudomonadota bacterium | reverse complement strand
CAAACTGAGGTTGTTGGCCACCGTCTTGTAGCTCAGCCCCAGCGCCTGACCGATCTCGCCAAGGCTGCTGCCCGCCGCGAGCAGCCGCAACAATTCCAATTCCCGCTTGGTCAACGCCGCGCCATCGATCTGGCCCAGTGCCAGCGCCTGCGCGATCCGTGGCTCGAGGTAATGCCGTCCCGCCGCCACCTGGCGCACCGCATCCACCAATTCCCCCGGCGCCACGTTCTTTGAAACATAGCCCAAGGCCCCCGCCTCCAACGCGCGCTGGGCGTAAATCGGCTCGGTATGCATCGACAGCACCAGCACCCGCAGCCGCATCTCCGCCAGTATCGGCATCAAGGTCAGCCCCCCGGCCTGGCGCAGCGCCAGATCCAGCACCACCACGTCCGGCCGCTCCCGCCGCACCGCCACCAATCCCGCCTCGGTATCGGCGGCCTCGGCCACCGTCGCGCCCATCGCATCGCTCAGTAATCGGTTCAGCGCCGCCCGCACCAAGGCATGATCCTCGATCAGCAGAACCTTAAGCGCCATCGTTCCCGGATTCCGTCTCGCGCGGCAACCGCGTCACCAGAAGCCAGCCCCGTCCCGGCACCACGTCCAGCGTGCCGCCGAGCCCCGCCACCCGCGCGCGCATCCCGCTCAACCCGAACCCGCCCGTGCCCGGGCTGCGCCCGCCCGTGCCGTCGTCGCGCACACGCTGCACCACCCACCCCGCCGCGTTCTCCACCGAAATCTCGATCCGCGTCGCATCGCCATGCCGCACCGCGTTGCTCACCGCCTCCTGGGCCACCCGAAACAGCACCTCCGCCGTCCTGCCGTCCAATGCCGCCGCGTCTTCGGTGCAGGTCACCGCGAGTTCCGTCTCCGGCCTCACCTGGCGCCAGAACCGGCTCAGCCCCTCCAGCAATTCCGGCAATCGCGCCGCCGGCTCCGCGCCACCATGCAACTGCCCCAACATGCTGCGCACCCGCGCCTGCAATTCCGCCGTCGCCTCGGCAATCGGCGCCGCCTCGGGCCCCAAACTCGCGCTGAACGTCGCAATCGCGAACAATAGCGGCCCCACCTCGTCATGCAGATCCCGCGCGATATCCGCCCGTTCCTCCTCGGCCAGGCGCTCCATCTGCCCCTGCAGGCGTTCATTCTGGGTTCGCGCCCGGGCCAGCGCCCCCGCCAGGGCGTTGAACGCGCGCGCCAGCGCCGCCATCTCCGGCGGGCCATCCTCCCGCAGGTGAATTTCCGCCTCCGTGATCCGCCGCAGCCCCGCGGTCAGGGCCGTCAGCGGCCGCAACGCGCGGGCCAGCACCGCGCCGCTCATCCCCGCCGCCATGCCGCTCAGCAAACCGAGCAGCACCAGGCGCTGCTTCAGATCACTCCAATGCTCCGCCGCCTCGTTCACCGGGTCCGCGGTCAGGCGCAGGCGCATCTGGCTGCCCGGCACCGCCAATACCACCGGTTTCAGGCGTGGCGCGGTCAGCCGCACATACCAGCCGGGCGGCGCCGCCGGCACCAGGTGCACACTGCGCGCCAGAACCCGCCCATCCGCGCTCAGCAAAGCCGCCCGCACATGTCGGCTCCCATCGAATGCCGCCACCGCCAGCGCCGCCAGCCGCCCCGGTTCACGCGCATCCCCCGCCGCCAGCAGCGCCACCGCCCCACCGCGCGCGCTCGCCAGGGCGGATTGCACCTCGGTCCGCACCCAGGCCGCATCGCGCCATGCCTGCAACGCCCCATCCGCCGCGCAGGCCACCAGCAGCGCCAACCCGATCGCCAACAGAACCCGCAACCGCAAGGACATGCCAGCCAGTTAGCCCCCTTGCCCCGCCCCCACAACCAACCGGGGAATCCGCGTCAGCCCGGAACGTCAGCGGCCGCGCCACCTCAAGGTCCGTGCCCCGGGCAGGCGGGCAGGGCGTGCCAGGCGGCAAGCTGCGCCTGTAGCCGCGCATGCAGGTGCGTGAACATCGCGGTCTGCTGGGTGGTGGGCGCCGCGTCTGCGCCGTCCAGCGCCAGTTGAAACGTCGCGTATTGCTCGTTCAACATGCCGGGGAAGGCGAGATTCGCCTCCGAGCCCTTCATGTTCACCTGGATCAGCGCCTGTTCGATCGGGCTCAGGGCGGCCGCCTCCGCGGGGCAGGTCGCCCGCGCGGCGCGTATGGCATTGACCGCGCGGTGCAGCGCATCGATGTCCGCCGAAACCGCGAGGTCGAGCGTGGTCAGCGCCGCGATATCGGCTTCGTGGCCTTCGGTGCGCGGGTCGATCAGAACCCTCAGCGGCGCGTCCAGGGTTTTGCCCCCGGCGCTCAGCCGAACCGTATACGGCCCGGGCGGCACCAGCGGGCCGCGCGGCGCCTGGTCGGAATAGATAGCGCCCGGAATTTGCGCCGGGTCGTTGTAGCGCAGATCCCAGACCAGCCGGTTCATGCCGGCATGCGCGGGTATCGTGCCGGCATCCACCACGCGGTCCGGCCATTCACCCGGCTGTTTCGCGCGCGCCGCCGCCTTGCTCGAAAGATGGCGCACCACGGTGCCCTTGCCATCGAGAATATCGACCGTGACCGCGCCCTTGGGCGATGTCGTGAGCACGTAGTCGATCAAGGCGCCGCGCGGCGGGTTCTGGCCGGCCGGCGTATGGCTGTCGACATCATCGGGGTAGTGCAGGCGCAGCGCCGGCTCCGGCGTGAACAGCCGCGGTGTCGTGAGCTTTTCCCCGGGCGAGAGCTGGCGCAGCGGCGTGATGTCATCGAGGATCCAGAAGCCCCTTCCATGGGTCGCGATCGCCAGATCATCGCCATGGATCAGCAGATCATGCACCGGCGAAACCGGCATGCCGAGTTGCAGGCTCTGCCAGTCGGCGCCGTCATCGAAGCTGACGAACACGCCCCTCTCGGTGCCGGCGAACAACAGGCCGCGCCGGACCGGGTCTTCGCGCACCGCATGAACGATGGCGCCGTGCGGCAGACCCTTGACGATCGGTGTCCAACTGGCGCCACCATCCTCGGTTTTATAGGCATACGGCGCGATATCATCGAGCTTGTGCCGATCGACCGCGATATAGGCGGTCCGCGCATCGAAATGCGACGGCTCGATCAGGCTGATCTCCGACCAGGCGGGCATCGATCGGGGCGTGACATCGCGCCAGCTCGCGCCGTCATCGTCGGTCACATGGATCAGCCCATCATCGGAGCCGGCCCAGATCTGCCCCTGCTTCAGCGGGCTCTCGGCCAGCGCGAAGATCGTATCGTAATACTCGACGCTGGTAATGTCCTTCGTGATCGGGCCGCCGGAGGGGCCTTGCTTCGCTTTATCGTCGCGGGTCAGATCCGGGCTGATGATTTTCCAGGAATTCCCCTGATCAGTGGATTTGAACACGACGTTGTAGCCGAGATAGATCGCCCCCTTGTCGTGCGGCGAGCGGAACATCGG
>JAJXVA010000035.1 GCA_021782435.1 Pseudomonadota bacterium | reverse complement strand
CCGCGCCCTCCCCCCCCCGCTTGAGCCGCCTTCGCGACAAACTTACGCTTTCGCAATGTCAGCGCCCGAAAGGTTGTCACAGCGGCCTCAAGCCGCTACCCGCCACTCCGTCATGCGGCTTTCTCCTCCCCTATGGCTCGGCTGCGCCATGCTCGGGGCCTGTGCGCGGTTCACGCCCCTGCCCCTGCCCGCCACGCCCCACGCCGCTCCAGGCCTCGCCCAGCTCAACCATGCCGGTATCGACATCTCGCGCCCGCTCAGCCTCGCCGCCATTTCCGCCCTTGCGCTACGCAACGCCCCACAAATCCGCGCCACCATCGCCACCCACCGCCTCGCCTGGGCGCGATACAAAGCCGCGGGCGTGCTGCCCAATCCGCAATTCTCGGGCGCCTTCCTGCCGCTGCTCGCCGGTTTCGGCACCACCCCGGGCTACAACTACGTCATCACCGAGGATATCCGCGCCCTCGTCACCTACCACGCCCGCAACCGCGGCGCCCGCGACCAGGCTTACCAGGTCGACGCCGAATTACTATGGCAAGCCTGGCAGGTCGTCGCCACCGCCCGCGCGCTCGCCGTTAATATCGTCGCCGATGAGAACGCCCTGGCGTTGCGTCAATCCCAGGCCAAACTCCAGAATGCGCTTTATGCCGCCACCCGCGCGGCCGTCGCCCAAGGCAACCTCACCGCGCTCGATCTCGCCCCTGTGCGTGACGCCGCCCAGCAAACCACCGCGCAAATCGCCGCCCAGCGCGCCGCCCTGCAGTCCAGCCGCCTCGCCCTCAACGCCCTGCTCGGCCTTGCCCCCAGCGCGGCCCTGACCCTCGAACCCACCCTCCAGCTACCACCGGTCGATCCCGCCGCCATCCGCGCCGCCATCCCCGACATCGCCAACCGCAGGCCCGACCTCATCGCGCTCCGCCTTGGCTATGCGGCAGAGAACCAGGCCCTGCGGGTCGCCATTCTGTCGCAATTCCCGCCCTTCGCACTCGGCGCCCAGGGCAATAGCGACAATGCCAATGTTCGCAATCTCGGCCCGCAGATCAACGTCGATATTCCCATGTTCGACCTCAACCAGGGCGGCGTCGCCATCGCCCGCGCCACCCGCCGGCAACTCCGCGATGCCTATGGCCTGCGCCTCGACAGCGCGGGCCAGGAAATTTCCGCCGCCCTGATCACGCTGCGGCGCCAAGGCGCGCGCCTCGCCACACTGCGCGCCACCCTGCCGCCCCTGCTGCGGGATCAGGCACATGCAGGCGCCGCCTTCGCCGCCGGCACGCTCACCTTGCCCGAATACGCCAACCTGGCCCTCGCGGCTCTTGCCCGCCAGCAGGAAATCCTCGCCGAGCAGGCCGCCCTCAGCCAAACCTGCATCACCCTCGCCACCCTCACCGGGGCCGATCTGCCGCAAATCCGCCTCACCGCGCATGACCGGCTGCGATCCCTCGCCACCCAAACGGTCAGCGCCCCATGAACCGCCCAGCCCTCCTCGTCCTGCTTGCCGCGCTGGCCGCTGCGCCGGCCTCAGCCGATCCGTCGCCCACCGTCGCCGTCACCACCAGCCCCGCCCGCCAGGGCAGCCTGCCGCGCCTCGTCACCGGCTACGGTACCGCCATCGCCACCGCCGAGACCAGCCAAACGCTTTCGGTTCAGATCGCGGCCCAAATCACGGCCCTTCCGGTCACCCTCAATCAGGCGGTGCGCGCCGGCCAAACGCTCGTTGCCCTCACACCCTCGCCGGCAACCCGCAGTGCGCTGGTGCAAGCCCAGGGGGCAGTGGCGCTCGCCCGCGCCCAGCTCGGCCGCATCCGGCATATGCGCGCCCAGCACCTCGCCACCACCGACCAACAGGACCAGGCCGCCAAAACCCTGACCGATGCCACCGCGGCCCTTGCCGCGCTCCGCGCGCAAGGCGCCGGCACCGCAAAACTCGTGCTCGCCGCACCCTTCGCCGGCGTCATCACTGCGCTCAATGCCGCCCCCGGCACGCTGGTCGCGCCCGGCGCCGCGCTGCTGCAAATCACCCGCCTCAGCGGCGCCACCCTCCGCGTCGGCCTCACCCCCTCCCAGGCCGCCATCCTCGCCCCCGGCATGACGGCACGGCTCATCCCGCTCGAAGCCGGCAAGCCTGCCCAAGGCACCCTCACCCGCATCGCCGCCGGGCTCGATGCCACCACCAGACTGATCTCCGTCGATATCACCGCACGCGCACCACTGGTGCCCAACGCCGCCTACCGGGCCGATATCACCGCCGCCACCTTGACAGGCTGGCTGATTCCCCACGCCGCCGTGCTCGCTGCCGATGACGGCACATTCCATCTGTTCCAGCTCGATGGCACCACCGCGCACGAAGTTCCGGTTCGTATCCTCACCACCACCGCCACCACCATCGCCGCCGGGCAGGACTTGGTGGCCGGCGGCCTCAATCCCGCCTGGCCTGTCGTCGTCAGCGGCGCGACCCAGCTGCAGGACGGCGCCAAGGCCCGCCCTGCCCCATGAGTTTCGTCACCTTCCTCGGCCACCATACGCGCTCGCTGCTGCTGTCGTCCGTGTTGCTGGCGCTGGCCGGGCTGGGCGCCGCCCTCACCCTGCCGGTCGGCCTGTTCCCCCAGGCGAATTTTCCGCGCGTGGTGGTCGATCTCGATGCCGGCAGCCGCCCCGCCGCGCAAACCGTCCAACTCGTCACCCGCCCGGTCGAGGAAGCGATCCGCACCGTGCCCGGCGTGCGCGACGTGCGCTCCGCCACCACGCGAGGAGCGGCGCAAATCTCGGTCGATTTCGGCTGGGGCCGCAACATGACCCAGTCCGCCCTGCTGGTGCAAAGCGCGCTGGCCGCCATCGCGCCCACCCTGCCCGCGGACACCGTCTATGATGTCCGCCGGATGGACCCCACCGTCTATCCGATTCTGGCCTACGCCCTCACCTCCCACCGCCTCAGCCAGGTCGCGCTCAAGGATCTCGCCACCTATCAGCTGGTGCCGCTGCTTTCCGGCGTAACCGGCCTCGCCCGCGTTGGCGTGCAAGGCGGCGCCACCGAGGAAATGCAGGTTACCGCCGACCCACACCGTCTACTTGCCGCCGGCCTCGCGTACCCGGACATCGCCCAGGCCATCGCTGCCTCCAATGTGCTGCAAGCCACCGGCCAGGTGCAGGACCGTGAGCGGCTGTCGCTACTGCTCGCCCGCCACGACCTCACCTCGGCGGCCAATATCGGGCGCGTCATTCTGCGCGCCAGCCAGGGGCAAATACTGCATCTCGGGGATGTCGCCACAATCACCGACGGTGTGCGCCCCACCAATCTGCGCGTGAGCGAGGACGGCCAGCCCGCGGTGTTGCTGAACATCTACCAGCAGCCGGACGGCAATGCCGTCCAGGTCGCGGCCAATGTGCGCCGCCTGCTCGCCCATTACCCGCTCCCTCCGGGCGTGCGGCTCGTGAAGTGGTACGACCAGAGCGAACTCGTCCTGCAATCCGCCGCGGCGGTGCGCGATGCGGTGCTCATCGGCCTCGCTCTCGCCGCCCTCGTGCTCGCCCTGTTCCTGCGCAATCTGCGTGCCATGCTGGTCGCGATCATGGTGGTGCCCATCACACTGGCCATCACGGTCCTGCTGCTGCGCCTGCTGCACCAATCCTTCAACATCATGACGCTCGGCGGTATCGCCGCCGCCGTCGGGCTGCTGATCGATGACTCCATCGTCATGATCGAACATATCGCCCATGTCGCTGGCAAAACCGCGCCCGCGCCCCGTGCCGTTGCGCTCAGCGCGGCCCATGGCTTCCTGCGCCCGCTCACCTTCTCCTCGCTCGCCACCGTCATCGTGTTCGTGCCGCTCAGCTTCCTTTCCGGCGTCACCGGCGCTTTCAGCCAGGCGCTATCGCTCACCATGGCCGCGGCCCTGCTGATTTCCTATGCCATCACCGCCCTGGTGGTGCCGGTGCTCGCCAACCGGATGATAGACTTTGATAGCTGGCGGGACCCCGATCTCAGCCATACGGGCGTCTTTCGCGCCCATCACCGGCTGCTGGTCGGGCTGTTCAACCGCCCGGCGCTGCTCGCCCTCGGCCTGGTGCCGGCACTCGCGCTCGGCCTCGTCGCATACCACCACGTCCGCACCGGCTTCATGCCCGCGGTCGATGAAGGCGGCTTCGTGATGGATTATTACACCGACCCTCGAACCGCCATCGCCGAAACCCAGCGCATCATGCGCCAGGTCGATGCCCTACTCCGCGCCAACCCCGACGTGGCGACATTTTCCCGCAGGCTCGGCACCGGACTCGGCGGCGATCTGGTCGAGACGTATCACGGCGATTATTTCGTCCGCCTCAAGCCAGGCCACAGGAAATCCACGCCCCAGGTCATGGCCGATACGCTGGCCGCCATCCAGGCGAACGTGCCCGGCATCCGGGTCGAACTGGCGCAGTTGATGGAGGACCTGATTGGCGATCTCACTGCCGTACCCCAGCCGATCGAAGTCAAGCTGTTCGCCGCCAATCCCGCCGTGCTCGACCCTCTCGCCCCAAAAGTCGCCGCCGCCATAGCCAAAATCCCCGGCGTGGTCGAGGTCAATGATGGTCTGCAGCCCGCCGGCGCCGCGCTCGATCTCGACATCGATGCTGCCGCCGCCGCCCGCAACGGCCTCACCCCCGCGGCCATCGCAACCGACGTCAGCCATGCCATAACGGGCATCATCGCCACCGAACTGCGCCGCCCCGACAAGACCATTGGTGTGCGGGTCCGCTTGCCCCAGGCCCTGTCGCTCTCGCAAGCCGGCCTTGCCGCACTACCGCTGCGCGCGCCAGATGGCCACATGGTCCGGCTCGACCAGGTTGCGCGCCGGGTTCCGGTCGCCGGCCAGAACCAGATCTCGCGTGAAAACCTGCAACCGATGGTCGCCGTCACCGGACGCATCGAACGCCGCGGCATAGGCGCCACCATCGCCGATCTCAAACGCGTCCTCGCCCGCCCCGGCCTGCTGCCTCCGGGAGTCCGCTACGCGCTGGGCGGCCTTTACGCCCAGCAGCAAACCGCCTTCCTCGGCCTCGCGGTGGTGTTCGTCATTGCACTCGGCGCCGAGTTTGTGCTACTTATGTTCTTATATGAGCGTTATGCGCTCGCGGGCATCATCATTGGGTTTTCACTGTTTTCCACCAGCGCCGTGTTCGTGGCGCTTTGGCTCACGGGAGTAGCACTCAACATCACCGCGCTGATGGGCATGACCATGATCATCGGCATCGGCACCGAAATGGCTATTTTCGTGGTCAGCGAATACGTGGTTTTGCGCGCCCGTCTGCCCGCCGCCGCCGCCGCCATCGCCGCCGCGCAGAACCGCCTGCGCCCGGTCAGCATGACCACGCTCGCCGCCATCCTAACCCTGCTGCCGCTCGCCTTCGCGGTTGGCCAGGGCTCGCAACTCCAGCAACCCCTCGCCATCGCCATCATCGCCGGGCTGTGCCTGCAATTCCCGCTGGTGCTGCTCGCCGTGCCGGTTCTGATCGGCCTCGCCGACCGGGGGCAAGTCTGAAGGGTGCAGCGACTTTTGAAACAAGTAGCTTAGCGAACCTTTGATCCTGGGCCAAAGGAATAGCCCTGGCCGGGGGCACCCCAGCCAGGGCCCCTCAGTTACTTCCCGGCGGCGCCGAACTTATCCCCGATCGACTTCAGGCCGGCATCATAGATGCCGCCAATCACGTCCTCGGCCTTTGCGTTGGTAGCCCCCTTGGCCATGAAGTGGCCGGTCCAGGTCACGGTCGCGCCGGTGCCCGCGGGCGCCACCGAAATCGTCGACGTGTAGTGCGAAACCGGCAACGGGCTCTTCAGAATGGTATAGCGGTACTTCATGTGCTTGTTGTCACGAAACAATTGCTCTTCCACGATCGTGCCGCCGCCCTTCAACTCCAGCGTACGCACCTTTTTGTTGCCCTTGGCGGAAAGGGTGCAACTCGCAATCGCCGGGTGCCAGTCGCCAATCGCGCAGAACGGCCCGATCGCCTGCCACACCGTCGCTGGCGCGGTCGAAACCGTAACCGATTTGGTGATGTCCAGCGCCAGGGCCGGAACCGTGCTGGCCGCGGTCAGAAGCACGGCGGCTGCCATCATGGTTTTCATTCTTGGTTTCATCCTCGCTTGGGGCCCATAAGACCCTGACCGCCCACCGCGGACGATCATTCCACGTCATTGCTAAAGATTTCCGTGGCCACGGCAATGGCCGAATCGCGCGCGACCAGGTCATCCGGCCCAAGGTTTGCTCAGGACTGTGCCGCAATCAGGGGGGACCTGCGCCCCCCCCCCCTCAAACTCTGGCCAACCCTCTTCTGGTCAGACCAGCCTTTCTCCATGCAGCACGATATCCAGTCCCTCCATCTCCTGATCCTCGGACACCCGCAGCCCCATGACCGCATCAATCGCCTTCAGCAGCACAAACGAAACCGTGCCGCTGTACACCAGGGTTGAGCACACCGCGATCGCCTGGATCATCAGTTGATGCAGACTGCCTGATGTCCCGCCCGGCGCAGAACTGGTCGCCGATAGCGGCCCGAATGCGAATACCCCGGTCAACAACGCGCCGATGATACCGCCAATGCCATGCACACCGAAGCAATCCAGGCTGTCGTCATAACCGAGCAGGTTCTTCATATACGTCGCAGACCAGAAGCATCCCGCCCCGGCCACCAGCCCGATGATGATCGAGGGACCAGGCAGCACGAACCCGCTCGCCGGCGTGATCGCCACCAGCCCCGCCACCGCGCCCGAACAGATGCCCACAAGGGTCGGCTTACCCTTCGCAATCCATTCGGCGAACATCCAGCTCAAGGCCGCTGCGGCGGTGGCAATCTGGGTCACGGCCATCGCCATGCCCGCACGCCCGTTCGATCCGACGGCCGAGCCGGCATTGAACCCGAACCAACCCACCCATAGCAGGGAAGCGCCGATCATCACGTAGGAAGTGTTGAACGGATGCATATCGTCGCGCCCGAGGCCGACCCGCTTGCCCAGAACCAGCGCGCACATCAATCCCGCGATGCCGGCATTGATGTGCACCACGGTGCCCCCGGCGAAGTCCAACGCCCCCAAGGTCGCAACCCAGCCAGAGGCCGACCACACCCAATGCGCCACCGGGCTGTAGACCAGAAGCGACCACAAGCCCATGAACACGCACATCGCCGAGAATTTCATCCGGTCGGCAAACGCGCCCGCGATCAGCGCCGGGGTGATGATCGCGAAGGTCATCTGGAACATCATGTATACGCTCTCGGGTATCGTCATCGCCGCCGCGTTCGGCGATCCCGCCCCGAACATGAAGCCGGTATCTGCCCCCAACTTGATATTCTTTTCCATGCCAAACAGCATGAAGCGCGACATATCCCCGATATAAGGCATCGTCGCGCCGTGCCCAGCGGTGAACGCCAGGCTGTAGCCCGCCACAACCCACACGATCGTCACCAGGCAGCAAATCGCGAACGACTGCATCAGGGTGGCCAGGACGTTCTTCTTGCGTACCATGCCCGCATAGAACAGCCCGAGGCCAGGCACCGTCATCATCAGGACCAGTGCCGTGCTGGTCAGCATCCAGGCGGTGTCGCCGGTATCCAGCGGCAAGGGCTTGGCGTCCGCGGCCAGAGCCACCGCGGGCAGACCCAGCAACAGGCCAGTCGCTGCGCCCAGCCTCCAGCGCGGCAGATATTTTTTCTGCATCATCCCGTCATCCTTCACTGATCTGTCGCGTAACCCATCGCGCCCGCTCACAGCGCTTCAGCATTCATTTCGCCGGTGCGAATGCGCACCGCGCGCTCGACCGGCATGACGAAAATCTTTCCATCCCCGATCTTGCCGGTGTTTGCAGCCTTGATGATGGCTTCCACCACCTGATCGGCCATCGCCTCCGGCACCACCACCTCGATCTTCACCTTCGGCAGGAAATTCACATGGTATTCGGCACCCCGATAGATTTCGGTCTGCCCTTTCTGCCGGCCGAAGCCCTTGACCTCGCTGACCGTCAGGCCCTGTACGCCGAGCGGAGTCAGAGCCTCGCGCACGTCATCGAGCTTGAAGGGTTTGATTATCGCCAGAATCAGCTTCATGCGGTTATCTCCGGTCACCAGACACAACCCTGGTTTCTTCAAGAACCGTGCCAGCCCGGCCAAGGCGTACTGCCGGCAGGTATCAGCCGACGATGCGTCGATTCCGCGCCGAACCTGCCTAAATAGCAGGCAATGGCGGTGCCGCGCCCGCCACGAGGTCGCATCCCGGCTGGCCTCCCCCATATGCTTGCGTACGATTAACCATCGCAGGATGAACCAATCCATGCCGACCGGGTCAGATACGTTCGATCTCTGTGTCGTTGGCGCCGGCCCAGTGGGCGGCACCCTGGCCTGCCTCGCGGCCACGGCCGGTCTACGGGTGGCGATCATCGACCAGGCGCCCCTGCCGCCCATGGAGCACCCCGAATTCGATGGCCGCGCCTATGCCGTCGCCGCCGGTTCCAAGCGTTTGCTCGAACGCGCCGGCATCTGGACCAGATTACCTCAGCCGGCCGGCGAAATCGTCGATATCCGAGTAACCGACGGTCGCCCCGGCCGGCCGCCCTCGCCGCTTTCGCTGCGCTTCGCCCTGACCGAGACCGCCCTTGCCGAACCCGGCGCCGCCTTTGGCTGGATGGTCGAGGCGCGGTCGCTCCGGGTCGCGCTCAATCATACCTTGCACGAGACCGCGGGCGTAACCGTACTCGCCCCGGCGGCGGCCGAAATCCACCGTGCGGCCGACAAAGCCACCATCACGCTGCACGACGGGCGGCGCCTCGCCGCCGCCCTGGTCGCCGCGGCCGACGGGCGGGAAAGCCGCCTGCGCCGCGAGGCGGGCATTCCGGTCACCCGCTTCACTTACGACCAGACCGCCATCATTACCGCGATAACCCACGAGATGCCGCATAACGGGGTCGCTCGGGAGCATTTCCTGCCCGCGGGGCCCTTTGCGCAATTGCCTATGGCCGATGACGAACACGGCAACCACGTCTCCGCTATCGTCTGGAGCGAACCACCCGCAGTTGCCGCGCACTGCCTCGCCCTTGATGATAACGCCTTCGGCGCCGAGATTACCCGACGCCTAGACCCCGCGCTTGGCGCCATCCGCCCGGTCGGGCATCGCTACTCGTACCGGCTCAGCGCGCTGCACGCGCATCGCTACCACGACACCCGCCTGGTGCTGGTCGGCGATGCTGCCCACGGCATTCATCCCATCGCAGGTCAGGGCCTCAATCTGGGGTTCCGGGATCTCGGCGCGCTGGTGCCTTTGCTGCACGCCGCACACCAGGCCGGCCAGGATATCGGCGCAGCGGACCGACTAGCCGCTTATCAGCGCCAACGCCGCCCAAACAATCTGGCCATGCTCGCGGTCACAGACGGGCTTGACAGGCTGTTCCGCGCCCGTAATCCGCTCCTGCGCCTGGCGCGGGATATGGGCATGGCCGGCGTGGACCGCGCGGCTCCGCTCAAACGGTTTTTCATGCGTCAGGCGATGGGCGTATAAGAGGGCGGCATTTCAGCCGGAGGATCACATGCGCGTTTTAACGCTTGCTGCTTCAGGTTTGCTTGCCGGTCTCGCTGCTGCCGGCGCACAAGAGTCGCCGCCGCTCCAGCCCTACGTGCCACCGCCCTCGGCCTCACCGCTGGCACCCCTGCCCAACGCACAGCCACCGCAATCCGCCCCGCAGAACCTCGGCGATGTGCGGCTGAACTCCGACACTGCCGCCAATATCTCCTCCCACGATACCCATTCGCTCATTGCGCCGGCGCTGCCCGCGCCGGTCGTGTCTGGGACCAGCGTTGCCGCTTACCTGGACGCCGCGCAATCGGCCCTGGCGGCGGGCCAGACGGGTGCTACCCAATCCGCGCTCGAAGAAGCAGAAACCCTGGCTCTAACCCGCAGCGTCCCGATGAGCGCCGCGCGCGACCCCAGCCATGCCCCGCTCGTCCTGGCTATCTCTGCGGCACGCCAGGCGCTTTCGAGTGGCAACCGCCAGGATACTGCGGCCCATATCACCGCCGCGCTCTCTCTCGCCAAATCCAACTAAGGATCGCATCATGGACGCCAACGTCGCCGGCAACGTGCCCGCCCCGCCCGCGGATGCCGCCGGAAAACGCCACCTGCGCGTCCTGCTGGCTGGACCGCGAGGGTTCTGCGCGGGCGTGGACCGCGCCATCCGTATCGTCGAGGAGGCGCTGCGCCGCTACGGCGCGCCGGTTTATGTCCGTCACGAAATCGTCCACAACCGCTACGTGGTTGAGCAGTTGGAGCAGAAAGGGGCAATTTTCGTTGATGAACTCTCGGAAGTGCCGCCCGGCGCGCAAGTCGTGTTTTCTGCCCATGGCGTCGCCAAATCGGTCACCGAGGATGCGGTCCTTCGCCGCCTGACCACGCTCGATGCCACTTGCCCACTGGTCAGCAAGGTCCACCGCGAGGCCGAACGCCACCATGCGGCCGGCCGCCACATATTGATGATCGGCCATGCCGGCCACCCCGAGGTGGAGGGCACCATGGGCCAATTGCCACCTGGCGAAATGACCCTGATCGAAGATGAGGCAGATGTCGCGAGCTTCACCCCGCCAGCCGGAGCGAAACTCGCCTTCATCACCCAGACCACGCTATCGGTCGACGATACCGCGGCTCTGGTCTCGGCGCTGCGCACCCGGTTCCCCGCGATCGAAGGCCCACGCTCCGAGGATATCTGCTACGCCACCACCAACCGCCAGGCGGCGGTCAAAGCGATCGCCCACGATTCCGACCTCGTACTGGTCATCGGCAGCCCCAACAGCAGCAACAGTCAACGCCTTCGCGAGGTAGCGGAGCGTTCGGGTGCGCCGCGCGCGATCCTTATCCCCCGCGCCGAAAAGCTCGATTGGTCGGTGCTGGAGGGAGTGGCAACACTCGGTGTGACCGCCGGCGCTTCAGCACCGGAGCTTCTGGTTGATGAGCTGCTCACCCATCTCTCCTCACATTACGCGCTCGATGTCGAGGAACGGCAGGTTACCCAGGAGGACGTCGTTTTCCGTCTGCCCGCGGCGCTCACCCCTTAGCGGGTCGGGCCGCCCAATGGCGGTCTATACAGATGTTTCCGACGACGCGCTGGCCGCGTTCCTGACCGAGTACGATATCGGCGCGCTGGTCGCCTTTCGCGGCATAGCCGAAGGGGTGGAGAACTCCAATTTCTCGCTCCGTACTACGCAGGGTGATTATATCCTGACGCTATATGAACGCCGGGTAGATCCGGCCGATCTGCCGTGGTTCCTCGCTCTGATGCGCCATCTCGCCGCGCACGGCATTGCCTGTCCGCTGCCTGTCGCCGGCCGGGATGGCGCGGCTTTGCGTGAACTCTGTGGTCGCCCTGCCGCCGTCACTACGTTCCTACCCGGCGTCTGGCCACGCCGTGTGCAGGTGGCGCATTGCACGGAACTGGGGACCAAGCTTGCCGCACTTCATCTCGCCGGGCAGAATTTCATACCGGAACGACCAAACGCGCTCGGCATTGAAGCCTGGCCTGGCCTGCTCGCCCGCATCAGCGCGGACGCCGATCGTCTGCGTCCCGGACTTTACGCCGAGGTCACCAGGGCACTTGCTATTTGCCGCGACGATTGGCCCGCCGCTCTGCCGCGCGGGCAGATCCATGCCGATCTGTTTCCCGACAATGTGTTTTTCCTCGACGGCGCCCTTTCCGGGCTGATCGATTTCTATTTCGCCTGCACCGATTTCCTGGCCTACGATCTTGCCATCTGTCTCAATGCCTGGTGTTTCGAAGCCGACATGTCGTTCAACCTCACCAAATCCCGCGCGCTGCTGCTCGCCTATCAGCGCCACCGTCCGCTTGACCTGGCGGAGCGCGCCGCCCTACCGGCGCTCTGCCGGGGTGCGGCCCTGCGCTTTCTGCTCACGCGCCTATTCGACTGGCAGAACACCCCGCCCGGCGCCCTGGTCACACCCAAGAACCCACTCGAGTATCTACACCGGTTGCGATTTCACCTGACCACGAGCTCGGACCGCGCTTATGGACTGTGACCCTCAACGCCCCACGGTGGAAATCTGGACCGATGGTGGTTGCAAGCCCAATCCCGGTCCTGGCGGATGGGCCGCCATCCTGCGCTTTGGCCGGCACGAGCGGGAAATTTCCGGCGCCGACCCCGCCACCACGAATAACCGCATGGAACTCACCGCCGCCGCAAGCGCGCTGGAATCCCTCACCCGCCCTTGCCTGGTCGCGCTGCACACCGACAGCGAATATGTGAGGAACGGTATCACCCGTTGGCAGACCGGCTGGGTCCGGCGTAACTGGCGTAACGCCAGCGGCGACCCAGTCGCCAACATGGACCTCTGGCGCCGCCTGCTCGATGCCGCGGCCCCCCATCAGATCGAATGGCGCTGGGTGCGCGGCCATGCCGGCGATGTTATGAACGAGCGCGCCGACCGGTTGGCAACCCTGGCGCGCGACCAAGCAGCCGGGGTGGCGCGCGCCAAGGTTTGACCACCCTCCCGGGTTTTGGCAGGCTCCCTGCCACGAAAGGACCGCACCGTGCCGCGCAGTCTTTGTCTAGCCGCTGCCTTTCTGGTCGGAGCCATCTCGCTCGCCGTCGCGCGTCCCTCGCCCGGGAAGGGGCCCATCCATGGCCTGGTCACCATGGGCAGCCTGCGCTACGTGCTGAATCCAACCCTCGAACCCGAAGACCGCCTGGCCGAGGCCAACGCGCATCCCGGCCTTTATGCCGGTGCCGTGCTCGCGGCGACCTGGGACCAGCTCGAGCCGCAGCCCAACCGGTTCGATTTTTCAACCCTGGATCAAGCCCTCGCGCGGGTGCGCGCTTACAACGCGGCCCATCCTCAAACTCCCCTGGTTGCCAAGCTTCGCATCTTCGCCGGCCTGCACAGCCCGGACTGGGTCAAGCAGCTCGATGGTGGCCCGGTCAGTCTCAGCCGCGGGGCAAAATCGGCGACGTTCCCCCATTTCTGGTCGGTGCCCTACCGCAGCGCCTGGCGCAATCTGCAACGCGTGCTCGCCGCGCGCTACGACACCAATCCTCTGGTCGCCGAGGTCGCGGTATCGTCCTGCGCCTCGGTAACGGCGGAACCCTTCGTTGTCGCCCTAAGCCCGGGCAACCGCCCGGCGATGCTAAAGGCCGGCTATACCGAAGCCGCCATGCAGGCCTGTCTGCTCGGCGCTATCGACGATTACGCCGTCTGGCGCCACACCGCGATTGATTTCACGTTCAGTCCGTTTCGCCGGATCATCGATGGTCATATCGGCACCAGCGCCGCATTCACTAGCACGGTGATGGAGAAATTTCGGGCACAGTATGGTGCGCGCGGCGTTATCGCGAATCATGGGCTGCAACCCCGTCCCCTGCCCCAGGCTGTGCCCATATACGAGGCGATCAAGCGCCTCGGCCCGCCGATCGAGTTCCAGACCCTCAAGCCTCGCGAGGATTGGGATGCCGCCTTCGCCACGGCGCGCGCCATTGGCATGACCGAACTCGAAATCTGGAACACGCAAGCGTCCGGCGGCATCGCCGACGTCACCACCGCTCAGCTGCAAAGCTGGCGGCAGCAACTGGAACCCTGATCCCCATGGACGAAACTCCCTTGCCAGATGCTGAAGCCCTGGCGCTCGCCGCCAGCGTGTTGGACGCCGCCCGCAGCGGTAACGCCAATTTGGTCGCGGATTGCCTCCACCGCGGCCTGCCGCCGGATCTCGCCAACGACAAGGGCGACACGCTGCTCATGCTCGCCGCTTATCACGGTCACGCGGATCTGGTGCGCCTGCTTGCCCGCCACGGCGCCAATTCCGGCCTTGCCAATGACCGCGGCCAAGCCCCGCTCGCAGGTGCTGCCTTCAAGGGCTACATGGATGTCGTCGTCGCCTTGCTCGATGCCGGCGCGCCAATAGACCAGGTCGGACCGGATGGCCGCACAGCACTCATGATAGCCGCGAGCTTCGACCGCGGCGACATCGTGCGTCTGCTATGCGCCCGCGGCGCCAATTCCGCCCTGCGCGATTCCACCGGAGCCACCGCTGCCGATCTGGCCCGCGCCATGGCCGCGGGTGGCGCGCTGAAGGCCCTGACGCGCGCCTGACCGGCCCATCGGCCACCCTTGACTTTACCCCGCGCTTCCGGCGGTTTGCCGCTAAATTGCCAGGATTGCCCATGATGCACGCCTACCGGACCCATAACTGCGCCGACCTGCGCGCGCCGGACGCCGGCAAGACCGTGCGCCTATCGGGCTGGGTGCACAGCAAACGCGACCATGGTGGCCTGCTGTTCATCGATCTACGCGACCATTTCGGCATCACCCAATGCGTATTCCTGACCGACAGCCCCGCTTTCGCCGTCGCCGATACAGTTCGGGTGGAAAGCGTCGTTACCCTAACCGGCACCGTCGTCCCGCGCGCCCCGGGCACGATCAACCCGAAACTGCCCACCGGCGAAATTGAGTTGCGGGTCAACGAAATCACTATCCAATCCGCGGCCGACGTGCTGCCGCTGCAAGTAGCCGGTAATGAAGCCTACCCGGACGAATTGCGCCTGCGCTATCGTTATATTGATCTGCGGCGGGATCGCGTGCATCGCAACATCCTGCTGCGCAGCCAGGTCATCGCCAGCCTCCGACGGCGCATGAGCGACCAGGGCTTCACCGAATTCCAGACCCCGATTCTGACCGCCAGCAGCCCCGAAGGCGCGCGAGACTTTCTGGTGCCGGCGCGTCTGCATCCTGGTAAGTTCTATGCCCTGCCCCAAGCGCCGCAGCAATTCAAACAACTCGCCATGGTCGCCGGCTTTGACCGCTACTTCCAGATCGCTCCCTGCTTTCGTGACGAGGCGAGCCGCGCCGACCGCTCCCCTGGGGAATTCTACCAGCTCGATTTCGAAATGAGCTTCGTCACCCAGGAAGACGTCTTCGCGGCCATCGAACCCGTCATCGCGGGTGTGTTTGAGGAATTCTCTAACGGCCGTGCCGTCACCAAGCCGCCGTTCGAACGCATCGCATACGACCGCGCGCTGCTCGAATTCGGGTCCGATAAGCCCGATCTGCGTAATCCGCTGCGCATTGCAGATGTTACCCAGCCTTTCGCTGGCTCCGGCTTTGGTTTGTTCGCGGGAATTGTCGCCAAGGGCGGCATCGTGCGCGCCGTTCCTGCCCCCGGCGCCGCCAGCCAGCCCCGCAGCTTCTACGACAAGCTCAACGCCTGGGCGCGCGAGCAGGGCGCCGGCGGCCTCGGCTACATCATCTTCGACACCGATGGCGCGAAGGGCCCGATCGCGCGCAACCTCGAACCCGATCGGATCGAGGCAATCCGCATCGCCGCCGGGCTTAACCCTGGCGATGCCGTGTTCTTCGCCGCGGGGGCACGAGATATCACACCAAAAATGGGCGGCCTCGTGCGCACGAAGCTGGCCGAGGAACTCGACCTGATCGAAAAGAACGCCTTTCGCTTCTGCTGGATCGTGGATTTCCCTATGTATGAGTTAAACGAGGAAACCGGCCGGGTCGATTTCTCGCACAACCCATTCTCGATGCCGCAGGGCGGGCTCGAGGCGCTCAATACCCTGGACCCACTGACCATAAAGGCCTTTCAATACGATATCGTCTGCAACGGTATCGAACTCTCCTCGGGCGCTATCCGCAACCACCGACCCGACATCATGATTCGCGCCTTCGAAATCGCGGGCTACACCGCCGCCGATGTCGAAGCGCGGTTCGGCGGGATGCTGAACGCCTTCCGCTACGGTGCCCCTCCGCATGGCGGCAGCGCCCCCGGCATCGACCGAATAGTCATGCTTTTGGCGGATGAACCAAATATCCGCGAGGTTATCCTGTTCCCACTTAACCAGCAGGGTGAGGACCTGATGATGCAAGCCCCAGCAGAAGTTTCGCCAGCAAGGCTGCGAGAGTTGCATCTGCGGGTGGAACTACCTCCGATGGAGAAACCAGGATAAACGATCGGTCTACGATCCGGAACGAGTCGCCCCAGAGTGAAACCAACTCAAAGCATATATTCTCGCTGAAAGTTAAAGCAGTATTGGCCTGTTTAGAGCGGTTTCACGCAGGGTGTCCGTAGCCACAGTTGCGGATATAGTTTGCGCATTCGGCTGAGCTGAAGCGATTGAGCGAGGCGCCGATGGTCTTCCAGAGGGTGTCGCG
>JAJXVA010000034.1 GCA_021782435.1 Pseudomonadota bacterium | reverse complement strand
CCGCGCGCGCCCGCGCCGCCTCGATCGCGGCGATGGCGGCGCGCAGGCTGGTTTCCCGCGCGGCGGTGGCGGCGGCCTCACGCGCGGCGGCGCGGGCCATCGACTCGGCTGTGGTCAGGGTGGCGCGGGTGCCGGATATCTGCTGATCCAGCTGCGCGGCCTGCGCGGTCGCGTCCTGTTCGGCGGCGGTCAATACCGGCGCCTGGCGCCGCATGGCATCGGTCAGGGCGGCGATATGCGCCTGACGCGCGCGCAGATGGCGGGCCTGGCTGGCCATGCTGGTGGTTATGCCGTGCAGCACGGCCAGGCCTTGCGCGGCCTCGGACGGTGGCGCGGGCAGCGCCAGCAGGATCTCGTCGGGTTCCAGCGCCAGATGTTCGATCACCGGCAGCAAGGGGCCCAGATTTTGTTCCTGCTGAGCAAGCCCTGCCTGCGCCGCGCGCAACTGGCCGGCGAGTTCGGCCATGCGGTCGGCGGCGTCGGCCTCGGCCGATTCGAGTTTCCGCAAGCGCTCGGTGGCGGACTGGCGGTCGGCGGAGAGGGCGGAAAGCCGGGCGCGCTGGGCGCTGGCGGCGGCCTCGGCGTTCTGTTCGGCGGCGAGGCTGGCCCGGCGCTGCCGCTCCAGGCCGGAGAGATCGGGCGGGTTGGCGGAAGGTGGCGGCGTGGCGGCGAGTGCGCATCCCAGCCAGCACAGGGCAGGCAGAGACGCCACGCGCGCCCGCAAATTCAGGCGGTCCGTCGCAAGGACCGCCCGGTCATTTCGGCGGGCTGGGTCAGCCCCATCAGGTCCAATAGCGTCGGCGCCACATCGGCCAGCCGGCCATCGTGCAGCGGCGCCGTGCCGCCCCCCACCAGCAGGACCGGTACCGGATTGGTGGTGTGGGCGGTATGCGGGCCGTGCGTGGCGGGGTCGCGCATCATTTCACAATTGCCGTGATCGGCCAGGATCAGCAGCGCGCCGCCCCGTGCGGTGACCGCATCGACCAGGCGGCCGAGCCCGGCATCCACCGTGCGTACCGCGATGATGGCGGCGTCCAGATTGCCGGTATGGCCCACCATGTCGGGGTTCGCGTAATTCAGCACGATCAGGTCGTATCGGCCGCTCTCGATGGCGGCGACGGCTTTGTCGGTCAGCTCGGGCGCCGACATTTCGGGTTGCAGGTCGTAGGTCGCGACGCGCGGCGAGGGGACCATTATCCGGTCCTCGTTCGGCAGGCTGGTTTCCGTGCCGCCATTCAGGAAATAGGTGACGTGCGGGTATTTCTCGGTCTCGGCCATGCGCAGCTGGCGCAGGCCGGCAGCGGCGACCACGTCACCCAGCATGTGGCGCATATCGAGTGGCAGGAACAGCGTGCCCAGATGCGGCGCGAGGTCGTCGCTGTAGCGGGTCATGCCGGCGGCGGCGGCGAAGGTGAGGCGGCGGGGCCGGGAAAACCCGTCGAAATGCGGCATCACCAGCGCGCCGAGCAATTCGCGCACCCGGTCGGCGCGGAAATTGAAACAGAGCAGCCCGTCCCCGTCGCACATGCCCTGATAGGCGCCGATCACGGATGGGGGAATGAACTCATCGGTCACGCCGGCGCCATAGGCGGCGTTGATGGCGGCGACGGCATCGGGGTAGCGGGCGCCCTGGCCCGCCGCGATGGCGGCATAGGCGCGCGCCACCCGATCCCAACGCTTGTCGCGGTCCATGGCGAAATAGCGACCGCAGTCGGTGGCGACATGGGCGCGTGGCGGCAGTTGCGCCTGGAATTCGGCCATCAGACCAGCGGCGGTGTGCGGCGGCGTGTCCCGGCCGTCGGTTGCGGCATGGATCAGCACCGCGAGCCCCGCATCGGTCAGATGGCGGGCCAACGCCACCGCGTGGCGCATGTGCGCGTGCACGCCGCCATCGGAAACCAGGCCGAACAGATGGCACGTGCCGCCGGACTGGCGGAGCGCGGCCGTGAGGTTACGGAGCGCCGGGTTTCCCGCGAGATCCCCCGCGGCGATCGCGGCATCGATGCGCGGCAGTTCCTGCATCACCACCCGCCCGGCACCGATGTTCAGGTGGCCGACCTCGGAATTGCCCATCTGACCTTCGGGCAATCCCACCTCCGGCCCGGAGGTGCGCAGAAACGCGTGCGGGGCTGTGGCCCAGAGATGGTCGAACACACTCGGCCGGGCGAGGCGGATGGCGTTATCCTCGGTGGCATCGCGCCACCCCCATCCATCGAGGACGACCAGCATGACGGGACGGGGCACGGACATGACCCTGGCTTGCCACCACTTCGCGCCGGGACGCAAGTTTCGGCGGCGGAGGGGAGGCGCGCGCGTTGGCCGAGAGGGGCCGCGGTCGGTGGATTTGGCGTTCAGCGAGGGTCGCGCTTACCCGAGCGAAAGTCAGACATGGCAATAAAATCCCGCAAAAGTAATGGCTTCAACCCGGTTTTTCAGGACCCATGGTAACCGGGGCGAGTCGCGCGAGTTCGGCATCGTGGAACGCGCGGGAGCGGGTTAGGAAGCGCCGTTCGGTGCCGTTATCGAGACTGAACATGCCGCCGCGGCCGGGCACCATGTCGAGGATGAGTTGCGTGTGCTGCCAGGCGGCGAACTGGGAGGGACTGATATAGACCGGGGTTTCGTCGATGCTGCCGAGTTGGATGTCACGGTCTCCGACGCGGAAATCGGATCGGGGGTAGCACATTGGCGAGGAGCCGTCGCAGCACCCGCCCGATTGGTGGAACAGCACCGGGCCATGGCGGGTGATGATTTCGGCGAGCAGGGCGCGGGCGGCGTCGGTTGCGAGGACGCGCGGCACCGGGCCGGTGGCGGGGGAGGGGGGCGCGGTGGAGTCGTCGGCGGTGACGCAGGGGAGGGTCATGATCGCCTCAATGGGTGGCATGCATGCCGAGGCGGTTCATTTTGCGGTGGAAGGTGGCGCGGCTGATGCCGAGTGCCTTGGCGGCGGCGGAGACATTGCCGCCATTGGCGGCGAGCGCCCGCTGCAGGGCGCCCCGCTGCGCGCGCTCGAGATCGTCGCCGCGGGCGGCGCCGGCGGTGCCGCGGCCGAGAATGGTATCGGCCGGCACGCGCTGGGCGAGGCGGGCATCGGACAGACCATAGGCGAGGCGGGCGGCGCGGGAGGCGCCGATGATGAGATCATCGGCATCGAGTGCGAGCAGGCCGGCCGTGTGGCGCCCGACATCGGGGGCGAGGACGATGCGGCAATCGGGAAAGGATTGACGGAAATTCTGCGCCTCGATCCGGCGGGCGGCGTCGGCAACGGCGACGGCGATCAGGCCGACGAAGCCCTCGGTGAGATCCGCGCGGCAGGAGGAGACGTCGAGGGCCGCGGCGATTCGGCCGCGATGGTCGTAGATGGGGGCGACCGAGCAAGACAGGCCGATATTGCGGGCGAGGAAATGCTGGTCGCGGTGGATGGTGAGCGCGCGCTCCTCGGCGATGCAGGTGCCGATGCCGTTGGTGCCCTCGCTGTCCTCGCTCCAGATCGCGCCGGTCCAGAGGCCCCAGCGGTGGAAGGTTTCATTGTCGGTGATGTGGCCGCGGCGATCGACCGGAACGCCGTCGCTGTCGGTGAAGAGGACACAGCAGCCAGTGCCGCCGACCGCCTGGAACAGGGTGTCGAGGCTGCCTTGGGCGGCGTTGAGCATGGGGCCGACCCGGTCGCGCGCCTGACGTAGCTCGGATTCGGTGAGGGTTTTGGGCGGCTTGTTATAGGCGGGATCGAGACCGTAGCGGTGCAACGAGCGGACCCAGGACGCCGCCAGCGCCGAGCGCGCGGAGGCGCCGGTGTCGCTGGCGATGGCGAAGATACGGTCGACGTGCGAGGCCTTGTGTGTTCCGCTCATGCGCTGTCTCTCCCCAAACTTTGTTCCAGCACTTCGGCTGGTTGTTATCCCCGTCAAGTGCCACCCGTAATGGCGGGTGCGGCTGGTGCGCCACCATGATCTGTATCAAGCGGGATCGGCGCCGGGTTCGGGGAGCAGTCCGCGATAGGTCATGGCGGCGTCGTTCCTGGCCGATGCGATCGCGGCGAAAACGACGGCGCGCTGGTCTGAGCGGGCGCAAACCGGGTCGGTCGCGGTGACATCACCGAGCAGGGCGAGCGCCTGGCAGCGGCACCCCCCCCAATCGACCTCGCGCTGGTCGCAGCTCTGGCAGGGCTGGGGCATCCAATCCGTGCCGCGGAAGCGGGTGAAGGCGGGATCGTCGCGCCAGATATCGGCGAGTGAGCGGTCACGGACCGAGGCGAATGCCATGCCCGGAATGGTGGTGGCGGCATGGCAGGGCAGGGCGGACCCATCGGGCGCGATGACCATGAAGCGCCTGGCCCAACCGCCCATGCAGGCTTTCGGGCGGCTGCCATGATAGTCGGGGATCACATAATCGATGACCATGCGGCCGCGCAGGCGCTCACGGGCGGCGGTGACGATGTCGGTCGACCAATCGAGCTGTTCGGCACTCGGCAACAGGGCGTCGCGGTTGAGCAGGCCCCAACCGTAATATTGGGTATGCGCGACCTCCATGCGGCCGGCGCCGAGTTGCTCGGCGAGGGCGATCATGGCGGGCAGGTTGGTGATGTTCTGGCGATGGATGACGAAATTGAGGGTGAGCGGCAGACCTGAGTCGTGAATGGCCTGGGCGGCCTGGAGTTTGCGGGCCTGGGCGCCGCGCAGCCCGCCGATATGCTCGGCCCCCGCTTCGTCGCTGTCCTGGAAGGAGAGTTGAACGTGGTCGAGCCCCGCCTCGACCAGCGGGGCAAGGGTGGCCGGGGTGAGCTGGATGCCGGAGGTGATGAGGTTGGAGTAGAGACCGGCCTTGGCGGCGTGCCGCACGAGAAGCGGCAGGTCCCGCCGCGCCATGGGCTCGCCGCCGGAAAAATGGATTTGCAGAATGCCGAGATTGGCCGCCTGGTCGATAACCTGGCACCAGGATGCGGTGTCGAGTTCGGCGGAGGCGCGGAGCAGGTCGATTGGGTTGGAGCAATACACGCAGCGTAGCGGGCAGCGATGCGTGAGTTCCGCGAGCAGCGCCATGGGCGGCGCGAACGGGGCGAGATCCGCCATGTCAGCGGCCGGCGAGCGGGCGGAGCGTTCAGTTACGGTCGCGCTCACGGGGCGCGGCAAACTTCCCTCGCGCAGGTCGGACACTGGCCTTCCGTGCGCGAGGGGTTATTTGCGTCAGCCGCGGGCAGCGCAGGCGTACGAGTTGATCTCGCAGCCCAGGGCCACCTCGACGACGCGCGGTGCGATCCACTTCATAGCGATTCCTCCGTTCTTAGTTAGCTGGCGGCCAGGGTTATGTCGAACGGGCGGGGGCGGATGTCAAGCATGACGCCGCGTTCGGCGGTGACAGGATAAACGGTTTCAGGAGAAATCGATGCGAATACTGGATGGTAAAGACAGGATCTTTCTTTGCGGGAGGGACAATCAAGCGGCGGTGGCGCGACGGAGATACTGTAGCGGGGGGTCGCCAACGCCCAGCCGGCGCGCGGCCGACCTCGCGCGGGAATTGTCGACGGGTCGGGGAAGTTTCTGTTTTAAGTCAAAGTATTCAAAAAATTCCGTAGTTCTGTCTCGGGGCTTTGACATCCGGCCATGGTCGGGTGCCAGAGGCGGGAACCAGAGGCCGGAAATCGTGGGGCGAACGCGCGCCCAGCTATGTTCGGCCGAACCAAGGGGCGGCTCTCCGGCAATCGGCAGGACATAATAAAATTTCAAGAAACCGGGCAGTACGCGATGGACGCGCCTTTCTGACCGGAAATCCGTGTCGCAGTGTTGCGACAAAGCGGTGCAATCCCGAGATGACAGGGCGGGCCGGGGGGATGATGCATATCCCCACCTATCGGCCAACAACCCCGAGGGAACGGACAATGAATGTAGCCATTACCCACCCTGGCGCCGCGCGCACCGCGCAGCCGCGCTTCAAACCGCGTTATGACAATTTCATCGGCGGCACTTTCCGTCCGCCGGCTGGCGGCAAGTATTTCGCGAATACCTCGCCGGTGAACGGCCAGGTGATCTGCGAAATTGCGCGTTCGGACGCCGCCGATATCGAGGCCGCGCTGGATGCCGCGCACGCGGCCAGGGAGTCCTGGGGCCGCACCAGCCCGGCGGATCGGGCCAACATGTTGAACCGGATCGCCGACCGGATGGAGGCGAACCTCGCCCTGCTGGCCGAGTGCGAGACCTGGGACAACGGCAAGCCGCTGCGCGAGACGACGCTTGCGGACATTCCGCTCGCGATCGATCATTTCCGGTATTTCGCCGGCTGCATTCGCGCCCAGGAAGGCGCGATCTCGGAAATCGACCACGACACCGTCGCCTACCATTTCCATGAACCGCTGGGCGTGGTCGGGCAGATCATTCCGTGGAACTTTCCGCTGCTGATGGCGTGCTGGAAACTGGCGCCGGCGCTGGCGGCGGGCAATTGCGTGGTGCTGAAGCCGGCCGAGCAGACGCCGGCCTCGATCATGGTGTGGGCGGAACTGGTCGGCGACATTCTGCCGCCGGGCGTACTGAATATCGTCAACGGGTTCGGGCTGGAGGCGGGCAAGCCGCTGGCGTCCAACCCGCGGATCGCCAAGATCGCTTTCACCGGGGAGACCACGACCGGTCGGCTGATCATGCAATATGCCAGCCAGAACCTGATACCGGTGACGCTGGAGCTGGGCGGCAAGTCACCGAACATATTCTTTGCCGACGTGATGGCGGAGGACGACGATTTTCTCGACAAGGCGGTGGAAGGGTTCGTGCTGTTCGCGCTGAACCAAGGCGAGGTGTGCACCTGCCCGAGCCGGGCGTTGGTGCAGGAGAGCATTTACGACCGGTTCATCGAGCGCTGCATCAAGCGGGTGGAGGCGATCAAGCAGGGTGACCCGCTGGATATGCAGACGATGATCGGCGCGCAGGCATCGTCCGAGCAGATGGAGAAAATACTCAGCTATTTCGATATCGGCCGGCAGGAAGGCGCGGAGGTGCTGACCGGTGGCGCGCGCAACCACCTGCCGGGCGATCTGGCGGGCGGCTACTATGTGAAGCCGACGGTGATGCGCGGGCATAACAAGATGCGCATCTTCCAGGAGGAGATTTTCGGGCCGGTGGTTTCGGTGACGACCTTCAAGGACGATGCCGAGGCGCTGAGCATTGCCAATGACACGCTGTATGGGCTGGGCGCCGGGGTGTGGACCCGCGATGGCACGCGCGCCTATCGGTTCGGCCGGGCTATCCAGGCCGGGCGGGTGTGGACCAACTGCTACCATGCCTATCCGGCGCATGCGGCGTTTGGTGGCTACAAACAATCAGGTATCGGGCGCGAGACGCACAAGATGATGCTCGATCACTACCAGCAGACCAAGAATATGCTGGTGAGTTATAATCCGAAGAAACTCGGCTTCTTCTAAAAGAACTTCCCGCGGGCGATCCAGCCGTCGCCCGCGGGACGGCTTTACTTGAAAAGACAGGCATTGACCTTTGCCAGTGGGGCAGGGGCGGGCCAGCGGCGTGCCCAAGCCATGGGTTCACACGAGGGGAACAGGAAATGCGAGACAAGATTTCACCGGGAAAATTAGCGGGGGCTTTGCTGGGCGGCACGCTGTGCGCGACCCTGGCCGCCACGGTGCTGCCGACGCGGGCCAGCGCCGCCGGGGCCTACCAGCCGGTGACGGCGCAACGGCTGGAGCATGCCGGGCAAGGCCCGGATTGGCTGATGTATCGGCACGATTATGGCAGCACAGGATACTCGGTGCTGGACCAGATCAATGCGGCGAACGTCGCTGGGCTGAAGCCGGTCTGGGATTACAAGACCGGGTTTCCGCAAGGGCACGAGGCGCCGCCAGTGGTGAACGGGGATTATATGTTCATCACCACGCCGAAGGACGAGCTGCTGGCGTTTCAGGCATCGACCGGAAAATTGCTGTGGAAATATCAGCAGGATCTGTCGAATGTCGGGTTGAAGACGGTGTGCTGCGACGTGGTGAACCGAGGCGTCGCGCTGTTCGATGACATGGTCTACATGGCGACGCTGGACAATTACGTGGTGGCGCTGGATGCCAGGACCGGCAAAGTGAAATGGTCCCGCCAGCTGATGGGGTCCGATGTCGGCTACGCGATGACCGATGCGCCGTTGGTGGTGCAGGGGCGGGTGGTCGTCGGGATTTCCGGCGGCGAGTACGGCGGCCGCGGATTTATTACCGCCTTGGATGCCAAAACCGGCAACGTCGACTGGAAGACCTACACGGTTCCGAGCTGGAACGAGCCGGGTGGCAAGAGTTGGCCGAAGGGCGCTTACAAGACCGGTGGTGGGGCGACCTGGCTGACCGGCACGTATGACCAGGGGACGAATACGTTGTTCTGGGGCGTGGGCAACCCGGGGCCGTGGTTGGCGACGCTGCGTCCGGGCAAGAACCTGTATACCGACTCCGTGGTGGCGTTGAACCCGGCGACGGGCAAGATCAAGTGGAGCTTCCAATACACGCCCAACGATACTTGGGATTATGACGGCACCAACGAGACGGTGATGACCGATATCGATTACCAGGGGGTGGCGCACAAGGCGCTTGTCAGCGCAAGCCGCAACGGCTGGTTCTATGCGATCGACCGCGAGACCGGGAAGCTGATTTATGCGACACCGTTCGCGACCGCAACCTCGGTCAACGGGGTGAAGGACGGGGAGATGACGACCGACCCGGCTCTGCGCCCGACCGTGGACAAGCAGGTGTTCACCTGCCCGAGCTTTCTCGGCGGCAAGAACTGGTGGCCGATATCGGTCGATCCGGAAACCCACGACGCCTACGTGCCAACCATGCACACCTGCATGACGATCAAGGGAACGACGGTGAGCTACAAGGCGGGGCTGCCGTTCCTGGGGGAAAGCTTCAATGTGATGGCCGACCCGAAATTCCCGAATGAATGGGGCGAGGTGCAGGCGATCGATGTGAACACCGGCAAGCAGGTTTGGACGCATCCGAGCAAGCTGCCGTGGAATGACGGGATGCTTTCGACCGCGGGCGGGTTGGTGTTCTCGGGCAGCGCGGATGGGCACATGTACGCGTTCGACGCCAGGACCGGCAAGATCCTATGGACGAGCCCGCAGCTTTCCAGCGGTGTGATTGGTGTGCCGGCGACCTGGAAGGTGGGTGGCAAGCAATATATCGGCTTCTATGCCGGCTGGGGTGGCGCGACGCCGCTCTGGGGTGGTGACATGGCGAAGGATAGCGCGGTTCAGAATATTCCGACCGGCGGACACCTATACGTGTTTGCCCTGTAACTGATAACGGAAAGGAAGCGCGTCATGACCCATTCTGTGATGCGCTCGCTGCTGGCCGCCGCACTTTGTGCGGCGGCCGTTCCGGCGGTGGCGTCGGATTTGCGGGTGTGTATCGATAAAACCAGCGACTCGGCGATGATGGACCGGCGGATCGCGCAGAGTGTGGCGCGGATCTCCGGAAACCATCTGGTGGTGCATGAATTCAAAGGCGATGGCGGCGGGGACGACGAGGGATTTCCGCTGAAGAATTTCATGCGTCTGGCTGCCAAGTCCTGTGACCTGGTGTTGGGATTTCCGATGGATGCGACGCGCCCCGATGCGCTCGCGGGTTTGTCGGCGACGCCGGCCTACGCGCATATGGGGTTCGTATTGGTGGAACCGCGCGGGATGACCGAGCGTGACCTGGCGGATTTTCCGAAGGGCACGGATGTCGGGGTGACTTACCTGACGACCCCTAATTTATATTTCGCGGCGCATCCCAACGTGATCGCCAACGTGTTCGACACCGAACGACAGACGATAGCCAGCCTGGTGACCCACCAGGTACGGGCGGCGCTGCTGTGGCGACCGACCCTGGTCCATTACGAAATTACTCATCCGGGCGGCGAGAAGTTCACGGTGCGCGAACTGACCGAGCCGCATGCGCGCTACGATATCGTGGCGTTGTATGCCGCGCGCGGGCAGGGGACGGCGGCGGAATTCGACCGCGCGATCGGTCAACTGGCGCGGGATGGCCGGTTGACCAAGCTGGTGGCGCCATTTGCCTTGCCCGGGCCGGCCATGGCGGCCGGGATCACGGGTGGGCAGCGCCATGCTGAGCGGGTCAATCAAACCGATCGGATAATCGTGGTTGCGGCGGAGGGGGATACCGACCAGACCCTGCCGGCGCTTTACACCGCGGCGCAGGCGCAGGCGGGGCATGACGCGTTCGAGTCGAATTGCTCGATGTGCCACGGCAAGGATCTGACCGGGATCGCGGGGCCGGCTTTGAAGGGGAAGAATTTTGCCTCGGTCAAGGCCCATTTCCACGTCAGCGACGTTTTTCGGATCGTGTCAACCAATATGCCTGCAACACAACCTGGTACATTGTCGCATCAGGAATACACTGAGATTATGGCATTCTTGCTACAGCAAAACGGATATCCTGCGGGAAATGCACCATTGACCTATGAAGGTGCGCTCAAATCGATGACGCCTCTGCTATACCACGGTTCCTGAGGCTCAAGACCAAGCTAGCCGGGGACAACGCCGGCGGTACATTCTGAAATTTCGACCGCCATTAGGGGAAACGACGCTCATGAAGAACAGATGCCTATCAATGGCTATGCTGGCTGGAGCCAGTGCCGTTGCCCTGTCATTGACGATGCCGCGGCCGGCCCATGCCGACGACTATACAGATTTGCTCGATTTGCTGCGTGCCAAGGGCACGATTTCACGCGCGGACTACAACAAGCTGCTGGCCAAGCACGAGCATACCAGCACGATGAACGCGGCCTCGACATCGACCTCGAGCCAGTCGGCCGAGGAAGCGGCGCAGCGCGCCCAGGCGGCGGCGCAGATGGCGCAGCAGATGGAAACCCAGACGCAGGCGATGATCCATGACACTAACATGGTCACCGCCGATCCGTTCTCGCCCGGTAAGGGCGTGACCCTGCATGCCGGTGGGGTGGAGATCAACTTCTCGGGCTTCATCAACGGCTACTACACGTTCAACGCGCCGATGGCGGGCAGCCCGGTTGCGGGCGGGCTTTCCTCGGGCGGGTCGGGCTATGACAGTTCGGCGGTGCGGGACGGGTTGTTGCCGGCCGGCCTGATCACGAAGTTCTCGACCACGCTCGATGGCTATGACGTGGCCGCGACCTTCGGCATGTATCCGGGCATCAACAACACAGCGACCGGGGCGTTGAATGCCAATAACGGCGGCAATCCGGTGGCGCTGGGCACGCCCGGCATCGACTTCCGGCAGGCCTTCATCACGATCGGCAATAAGGAGTCGGGCACGTTGAAGGTGGGTCGCGACATCGGGATGTTCGGTGCCGACGCGATTTTGAACGACCAGACGCTGCTGGGTGTGGGTTCGCCGGGCAGCAACGTGAACCCCGGCAATACCTCGCTGGGCCGGATTGGCATTGGCTACGTGTACACGGATTGGCTGCCTCAGATCAGCTATACGAGCCCGGTTTTCGACGGCTTCACGATCGGCGCCGGCGTGTTCTCGCCGCTGGATGAGTTCTCGTTCTCTGGCTACTCGGCCTCCGCGACCGAACATCGGGTGCCGATGTTCCAGGGGCAGTTGGAGTACAAGAACAAGTTCGGGGATCTGACCACGCATTTCTGGGCCGATTTCCTGGTGCAGCCGCAATCGGGGATCAACGACAACGGCATCGTTCTCTCCACATCAACCGTCACGGCAGTAGCCGGCGATGGTGGTATGTCGTTGAATTACGGACCGTTAGGCTTCGTGGTTTACGGCTACCGGGGCCAGGGTCTGGGCACGACCGCGCTGTTCTTCGATGGGATCGCGCCGAACGGCAAGGCGCGCGACTCGGAAGGTGGCTATGTCCAGGGCAGCTGGAATGTTACGCCCAAGCTGAAGCTGGTTGGCAGCTATGGCGAGAGCAGCCTGTATCTGGCGCCGGGTGAAGTGGACCCGCTGCTGGTGAGCCGCAACGAATCCGAAGTGGGCGGCCTGTACTACACGCTGAATTCCTGGATGACGCTGGTGGGCGAATACACCCACACCATGAGCTACGCCCATGGTGGCAACACGGCGTCTGATAACACTTTCGCACTCGGCACTATTCTGATGTTCTGACATCAGAGGGCATTGGCTAGGAATTTGCCGGTCCGGCCCCTAGCACGGGGGACGGTACCGGCAAATTTGTTTGAGGGATCCCTCGTTCATACGGCATCGAAATGAGCTGGGGGTTGGGCTTGCGTGGTGCTGAAAATCTGGGTTCAGTTCCGACCGGTGTAATCTGCCGGGCCTCGCGGTGCGGCGCAGTGACCAATCGAGGGTGCCATTTCCGAACTGAAAGCCGCGATGCCGCCTTCCAGGCCCGGTCTGGATAGCGCCCGGGTCGATCCGCGCCCGTGTGCTTGCGGCAGCCGATTGCGCGCCATGCGCTGTTGCGACCTGCCGCCGGTGGCGTTGCCGATGGCCGAACATGCCCGGGTGCTCGATGGGGTGTTGGAGAAATGGCAGGAAACGCACGAGATTAGCCAGGCCGATGCGGATGAAAGACCGCTTCTGGCGATACTGGATCTCGCCTCGGACCATGCCGGGGCCTTGCGCGCGCTTTATGCGCGGCGGGCGACGCATGGGCTGGCGAGTGCCGCCGATGCGCTATTGGTGCGGTTCGTATCGCACCACCCGAACGATATCTGGGGGCGGTGCGAACTGGCTTTGCGCAGCTTGCAGCGGGGCGATTTGGGGGGTGCCGAGAGCCAGGCGCGGAGCGCGATACGGCTGGCGCCGCTGAGCCCGCAAACCCATGGCATCGTAGGGCTTGTGCTACTGGAACAATCCCGTGGGCATGCGGCGGAATTTCATTTTCGGCGTGCCTTGGAACTCAGCGCGAGTCGTGATCCGATATTATTGGCCCGGCTGGGCACGGCACTGCGCCAGCAGAGCCGACTGAATGATTCGCGCGAGGTGTACGCCGAGGCCGATGCGCAGGTGCCCGGTAATTTCGAGATCGTTTTCGGCTGGGCGCGCACCGAGGAGGCGGCGCAGAATTTCGAGCGCGCGGCCGAATTGTTCGAGCAGGCCTGCCGTTTGGCGCCGGAGAACATGGCCGTTCGGATCAGTCTGGCGGAATTGCTGGCGCGGATCGGTCGGCGCGAGGAAGCGCTGGAGGGCCTGGCGAAGATAGAGGATACCTCGGGTAGCGCGCTGATGACCCGCGGCCGGATATTGGATCGGATGGGCCGGCATGACGAGGCGTTTGCCGCCTGGAAACAGGGCAAAGCGCAATATGTGGCGGCGGGCGGGCAGACCTATCGGGAAGGCGAGGTCGCGGCCTATTTGAACCGGCTGCGCGGGTTTTACGCGGCGCATCGGCTGCGCAATCTGCCGCGTGCCGCGGTGGCGGCGGGCGAGCCGCAGCCGATTTTCATCGTCGGCTTTCCGCGCTCCGGCACGACGCTGGTGGAGCAGATGCTATGCGCGCACCCGTTGATTGCGGGCGGCGACGAGTTGCCGATGATCCACAATCTGGCGCAGGCGGCGCCGCATCTGCTGAACAGCCCGCTTTCCTATCCCGAGGCTCTGGCAGAATTGTGGATGGGAGACGGGCAGGAAGGGCTGGAGGTGCTGCGTGACCAATATCTGCGCGGCGCACGCCATTTACGGGCCTATGACCCGAGCCGTCCGTGGTTCACCGACAAAATGCCATTGAACGAGACCCATCTGGGCCTGATCGGGCTGGTTTTTCCGGCGAGCCCAATCATTCAGCTGGTACGCCATCCGCTGGACGTGGTGCTTTCGGTATTCTCGAACCAGCTGACGCACGGTTACCATTGCGCGGCGAAGCTGGAGACGGCGGCGCTGCATTTTGCCCGTATCAGTGAATTAGTGATGAGCTATCGGGCGGAAATGGCGCTGCGCCACCTGATGCTGCGCTACGAGGATGTGGTGACGGAGCCCGAGGCCTCGATCCGGCGGGTATCCGACTTCATTGGCATCGACTTCGACGAGCGCTGCCTGAGGTTCACGGAGAATCGCCGCTACGCGCGCACCGCGAGCCACGCGCAGGTGACCGAGCCGCTGTATAACCGCTCGGCATTTCGTTGGCGAAAATACCGGGAACAATTGCAGCCGGCGATTCAGATACTGGAACCGACGATCAAGCGTCTTGGTTACGATATCTGATGGCTCGGGAAGGGTAGGGGAGGCTGATGTCGGATAGCGAAACCAGGGAGACGCCGCCGGAGAACCCGGAAGCGCTGTTCCTCAGGGCAAGCCAGTTGCACGCCGCTGGCCGGCTGGAGGAAGCCAAGGCGGTCATTCAGGCCATGCTGGCGACCACGCCCAACCATGCCGGGGCGCTGAACCTGCTTGCGATAATTTTTGGTCAGCAGGGGGATTTGGGCAGAGCCTGCGACCTGGTTGCGCAAGCGATAGACCATGACGGCGCAAACCCGATTTACCACCGCAATCTGTGCGAGCTGCGGCGCCAGAACGACCACGCCGCGAGCGCGATGGAAGCGGGGCGGCGAGCGGTTGCGCTGGCACCCGAGGATCTGGTGGCGCGGATGAATCTGGCGATGGCCGAGCAGGATGCGTTAGCGCTGGAGGCGGCGGTCGCCAATGCCGATTTCGTGCTGGCGCGCGACGCCGAGAATGGCAGCGCGCATTTTCTGAAGGCGCAGGTTGCGCTAATGCAGGGTGCGTTTGCCGAGGGCTGGGAGGAATATCGCTGGCGCTGGAAAATACCCGGCGCGGAACGGCCGCACCCCGCGGGCAATGTGCCGGAGTGGGACGGCGCGACGATGGCGGGAACGCTGCTGTTGATTGCCGACCAGGGCTTTGGCGACATGATTCAGTTCAGCCGATTTCTGCCCTGGGCGCGGGAGCGCTGTGACCAGCTGGTATTGGCGTGCCCGCGGGACATAAGCGACCTGATGCGGCGCCTGGTGCCGGAGGCGCGGGTGGTGACCGAACTGAATGCCGCGAAAGACGTGGCCGCCTACGAGGTGTTTTCGAGCCTGCCCGGGTTGGCGGGAACGCGGCTCGGCTCTGTGCCGCTGGCCGATGGGTATTTGACCGTGGACCCGGTTCGGCAGAGCCGCTGGCACAAGCGCCTCGCGCAACTGGCGCCTGGGCCGAACCGGCTTGTGGGGCTGGTTTGGGCGGGGCGACGGGAACACCGTGGCGACCGGATGCGGTCCATGCCCCTGGCGGCGTTCCAGCCGCTGCTGGCGCTACCGGGTGTAACGTATATTGCGTTGCAGAAATCCGAGCCGGTGGCGCAGATCGGGCGGTATTTCGGTCCGGCTCCGCTGATCAATCTGGGGCCGGAGCTGGAGGATTTCGATGATACCGCCGCAGTCCTGACTGAACTCGATTTGCTGGTATCGGTCGATACGTCGGTGGTGCACCTGTCTGGTGCGCTGGGTCGGCCGGCGCATGCGCTGTTGCCGTTTCGACCGGACTGGCGCTGGCTGCTGGGGCGCAGTGACACGCCTTGGTACGATAGCGTGACGTTGTGGCGTGACGAGGCGCCGCGGACGCGGCCGGCAACGGTTGCGAGACTGGCCGAGTTTCTGGCGAAAACCTGGGAAGTCAGCGCGGTGGCGTGAGCGATGCGCCGTCGATGCCTAGGCTGAAATGGGTGTTGTCGCTCAGCTGCGCATCGAGCTGGGCATGGTAGTCCTGGTAGCGCAACGGCGCGATACGCCCGGATTGGCCGGGATTGGCGTAAACCGGCATCTGCCCGGCTCCGCCGCCGGCTTCCAGCGTCACTTTGCCCGGTACGATGGGAACGGTTACCCCAGCTTCCACCCCGGCGCCGCCGCCCGTGCCGACGCCGGTTGAAACATAGCCGTGGCTGTGTGCGAGCGCCGTGCCGAGCGAGTTGGGCGGGCCGGGCAGGGCATTGCTGCCGGACAGCGTGTCGAGCCCGTCCGGCGCGATGCTGGTATTCAGCATGCCGGGTGGCGATGCGGCGGGAAAGCTGGGGACGAGGGAAGTTGGTGGCGGCGGCGGTGAGGCGGCCACCAGCACAAGCGTTCCGAGCACCAGAGCGGGCAGGGGAATGTGCATAGTCGAGAGGTAAACCGTGTTGGGCAACGGGCGCAAGCACGGACATAAAAGTCGTATAAGGTATATTATGTTAAGTTATCAATGCGCACGATGGTGGTGCCGCGGCCAATGGGGGCTAGGGTCAGGACTCATTGATCCAAAACAGCATGGTTGCCGCGAGCACGATGGCCGACATGAAGGTGTGGGCGCATCGGTCGTAGCGGGTAGCGACGCGGCGCCAATCCTTG